>JBGTAZ010000300.1:0-6078 GCA_041749615.1 Leptolyngbyaceae cyanobacterium
AGGGTTGGAGACTGCCGGAACAATTGATAAAAAATTGAATCCCGTCGCATGGTTAGAAGGTAGAAGGTTCCGAACAATTGAGGCAGTTGTACTACTATGAGGTTGAAAATCGGATTGCCAGCGGAACAATAGATGACCTCGGCTAGGGGATAATAGCGATATGCCAAATCGCCCTCCGCAGGAAAAAACAGGTGACACCCGATAACACAACTCCAATCGAACATCAGAACGTACCCCAAGAACATCAAGGGTTACACGGCTTTCTCTACAGTTCTGAGGATGAACATGGGGCTGGGGATGCCGCGATCGCTGAGCCATCCGTAGCCACTGAAACGATTACACCTGTGGATGCTTGGTGCGAAGCGATCGGGAATGCCAAGATTGCTGGAGTGTATGCAGTGTTAAACGGCGATCGCCAGACGCAATATATCGGTTACTCCCGCAATGTTGCCCTAGCCCTGCGGGGACATGTGACCCAAATTGGCGCGGATATCTGCGCGTTGGTGCGGGTGCAGCCGTTCAAGTTTCCCAAACGCGACGAGATGGAAGCCCTGCAAAATGCCTGGATTTCCGAACTAGGCGCGACTCCACCGGGCAATATTGATGACAGTGGACTGTGGGCAAACACCATTGGAGCCGCCGCGATCGCGGCAATGTCTGTGGCGGAACGCCAAGCCTATGACGAGAAAAAGCTGAAGCTGCGAAAAGCAATGGCAGAAGCCGACAGCCGAGAAACGGTCGCCGAAGAAGGCGATAGCGCAAGCGCTGACTTGTCAGTTCGCCGCCATAACTTAGAGTCTGCGGTGACGGAGGACGACTGGAGCAGCGTCGTACAGCAACAGACCCAAGAAACCTTGTAGCGATCGCAGAAACCCTGCACTCCGTACTCCGCACTCAATTCACTCCTAAGCTGGGCTGAAGAAAAAGATAAGTTTCAGATCCCAGCTTTTATCTTGGCGAATGAGGTCAATTTGGCGGATGAATTCGCGGAAGTAGAAGCGGCGTTCGGTTTCGGAAAGGTCGAGCCAGAATTGGGGCAGCGAAACGGTTTGCGCGGTGGCTTTCAAATCCACTGGCGGTAACTGGGCAAGCTGATTTTCCAGTTCTGCCATCTCCGATCGCACTTTGTAAGCTCTCAAATCCGCCGTTTCTTGATCCAATACGCCAGTTTTAACCAGGGGTTCAAGCTGATCGAGCAATGCCTGCTTTGCCGCGATCGCGCCGCCAATGCCCTGCTTAATCTGAACCATATCAGGCAACTCTACCCCCGCGATCGCCTTAGGTAAATCCTCACAAATCCTGGTAATCGTCGTTTGCAGCACGGCATCATAGTCGATTGCTTTGCACTTCGGCTTTTGAGCACACTGGGTAGGACGTAGATAGAGATATTCGCGATCTTTACGGTGAGTGGTGACTCGTGCGATCGTCATGGATGACTGGCACTCGCTACAAAACACCAACCCCGCCAGCGATCGCGGCGCACTGGCAGACCGACGCGGCAACCGACGATTGCGCCGCAGCAGGCGATCGATTTGAGCCGCTTCATCCCGCGACAGAATTGGATCGTGAGTATTGCGAATCCGATTCCCATCTTGATATTCCAAATCCCCCCGATAAACTGGATTCGTCAACCAGCGTTGCCCCGTGGAAACAGAAATCCGTTTGCTGTAGCGCTTTGCCAAATACCGCACCGCCCCCCGCACCGTGCCATAGAGCAAAAACTGCTCGAAAAAATCTTTTACCACAGGAGCCGTACTGCGATCTACGACATAGCCACTTTTGCCCCGCCGATAGCCATAGGGCGCTTTTCCAGGCGGTGGCAAGGCTTTTACCCGATTACGGGCATGTCCCTGACGAATGCGACGGCTACGCTGTGCCATCTGCATCTTTTGCAACTGCTTCAGCGTCTCTGATTGCAGGCTTTCAGGCTGCGCGATCGCCCCTAATCCCCCTTCCCCATCATCAGGTAACTGATCGAGGCAGATTAGCCCCACTTTTAAGGATTCCAACTGAGCTAAGCGATCGCCCACCGCCTGCATCGACTCGCCCAACTCCTCCAACTGCCGCACCAACACCCACCCAGTCGGCATCGTTTCACAATCTGCCACAAGCTGGAGCCACTGCGATCGCGGTTGCTCCACTGCCTGCTTCACCGACTTTTTTCCCATTGTTCCCACCGCCAAATCCTGATAGACCTGAGCAATCTCCCAGCCCCAAGTCGTTGGATCAGGCGCAGATTCCAACAACGGATCACTATAGATATAGGCGACAACCCGCATTACTCCGTACCCCGAACTCCGTACTCTCAAACCCTCCCCTAATGCATCAACCAACAGGTCACCGTATATTTACAGCCTCGCAAAACGGGCAAGGTTTGGTAAGGATGGGTGTAGCAGGCGGGAAACACCACCGCACTGCCAACCGTGGGCTTGACTTTGATACTTTGGCGATCAAAGAGCAATTCGCCCCCTTCAAATGGGTCATTCAAAAAGCCAACAATGCTAACATCCCGTGCAGGCAACCCTTTTGCCAGTTCTTCATAACGATTGGAGAGCAGCAGTCCATCGGAGTGACGTTTGTAGCTTTGCCCAGGACGATAGCGATCGATGGAATACAGTTCCGCATGGCTAAAGGGCGCATCATAACGCTGGACAAGCAAATCGCGAATGCCTTGAAGCTTGCTCAACAAAAGCTGATTGGTCGATTCCATCAAAGGGTCGCGGTTATCCAATGGCAACACTTCCCCGCTGCGACGTTCTCCAGTTAAACTGGCTCCGGGCGGCGGCGATTTGAACTCATAGCACTCCGAAATTTGCACCACATGGGCACACAGGGAGGGTTCGAGTACTTTTTCAATTAAGAGAATATCATTGCCTAAATCTTTGCAGGAAATTCCCATCTACCACTAGCCATCGGTGTATGTTGGATCTTAGCGTTGAATGGGAATGGATGTCCCAAACTGAAACCATCCCTCTACAATTGCTCTATGCAACGATCGCCGTCTCTTAAATCAAATCCTTCATTTCCGCAACCGCTTGATCGCGCCGCCGTCGCCCTTTTAGTCCTGCTGCTCGTGCTAATTGGGCTGCTGCTGTGGGGGGGCGATCGCACGGCTCCGCGTGTGCGTGACTTTACCTGGCAAAACAAGCAAATTGGGGCAGACGATACCGCCTTTATTCTGGCGTTTAGTCGTCCGATGGATCATGCCAGTGTCGAAAAGAATTTAAAGATTGACCCACCTCTACCCGGAAAAGTGAGTTGGGCAGGACGACGCATGGCATACACCCTAACGCTGCCAGCCGCCTATGGCAGTGAGTATCAAGTGCGGCTCGAAAACGCCCAAGATTATTTCACTCAAAAGGGAACCAAACGCGCCCCGATTCAGCCGTTTCAGGCATCCTTTCGCACCCGCGATCGCGCCTTTGCCTACATTGGTACCCAGGGCGAAGAAGCCGGACGATTGGTGTTGGATAATCTGTCGAAACAAGAGCATGTCATCCTCACGTCTGCTGATTTTGTCGTCAACCAGTTCAAACCCTATCCTCTAGGCGATCGCATTTTGGTTGCGGCAACTCCCCGTGCAGCCCAATCTCAAGGGGTGCTGGAACAAAAGCTTTATCGCGTCGCCACCGGAATTCAAGTGGAATCGCCGCCTGCTCAATTAGATGCCCAATCCGATGGCAATCCGATTACTGCCTTTCCGGTGGCGGCGGCAGGCACCACCGAGTTAGTCCTAGACAACACTGCCTACCAAAACCTGAAGTTTGACCTCTCTGCCAATGGCAAGATCATCGTGGTGCAGCGAGTCAGCCGCACCGATCCGGCAGATTTTGGACCCTGGATTTTGCGGGATGGCAAACCGCCGGAAGCATTGCAGGGTCAACCGGGTGGCGATTTTTTGATTACCCCCGACAGCGATTCCCTGGCGATCGCCCAAGGTCAGGGACTCGCCGTCTTGCCGCTCCAACCCAATGCTGCCCCGCTCAATTTTTTGCCCAAGTTTGGCATGGTATTGGCGTTTTCCAGGGATGGCTCCCTCGCCGCCATGGTGAAATTTAATACCGACCGGACGCGATCGCTGTTTCTCGTGACCAATCAAGGAGTGCAAAAAGAATTAGTCCGAACCACTGGCTCCATCTTTGCCGCGCAGTTTGACCCTGCAAAACAGATACTCTATAGCTTGTTATCCGAACTGATTCCAGGAGAAACCTATCAAGAGAAACCCTATTTAGCCGCGATCGATCTTAAAACCAGCAAACTCACTCCCTTAATCGACTTGCCCAATCAGCGAGACATTCAATTTAGCCTTGCACCCGATGGACTGGCGATTCTCTATGACCAAGCCACAGAAACCGCCCAACCGGATGCTGCATCCAGTCCCAACCCCGCAAACAAAGCGATCGCCCACAGCATTTGGCTGTTGCCAATCAACACCGCATCCCCTACCACCAGCCTCAAACCAGAACCCCTCCCCTTCGCTGGCATCCAGCCTCGCTGGCTCCCCTAAATCGCAATTTGCAATTCGTCACTCGCCCCTCGCCCCTCACCCTCGCCATGCATCCCCAGGAGATCCTAGAGCGCTATCGTCAAGGAGAACGCGACTTTTCCCATAAAGATCTCAGCGGTGCCAACCTGAGCGGCTTTAACCTGCGCGGCGCAAATCTGACCGGGGCAAACCTCACCGAGGCAAACCTGAGTTGGGCATTTCTCAACCAATCCACTCTCACCGAAGCGTGTCTACGACGAGCGGATCTCCGCAGCGCCTCGCTGAATGGGGCAACTTTGAATCAGGCAATTCTCAGCGGCGCAAACCTCAGCAAAATTGATCTGCGACTCGCCAATTTGCAAAATGCTGATCTGAACTGGGCAGTGATGCAAGAAGCCGATCTCGCCAGTGCCAACCTGATTTCTGCAAAATTGGATCAGGTGAATCTGGATCGGGCAAAGCTCAATAGTGCCAACCTCTCTGGGGCAGAGTTGATGGAAGCAACCCTCCGCCGCGCCAATTTATCCAATGCAAATCTCGATCGCGCCAACCTGCGAGAAGCCCATTTAGAAGAAGCAAATTTGCGGGAGGCAAGCTTACGGGGTGCCAACTTAACCGAGGCAAATTTGAGTGGAGCCTATCTGCGGCAAGCAAACCTGAGCGAAGCCGATCTGCATCGGGTCGTGTTGGCGGGTGCCGATTTGAGCGAGGCAATCCTCACCAGCGCCGACCTCAGCCGGGCGAACTTGTCTGGCTCTTACCTGCTCAAGGCAAGCTTGCAAGGCGCTCACTTACTCCGGGCGAATCTGCAAGATGCCTACCTGCTCCGAACCAATCTAAGTGAAGCCAATTTGCGGGGAGCCGATTTGCAACGGGCAGATCTTAGCGGTGCCTACCTGAGCCACACCAGTCTGAGTGAAGCGGATTTGACGGATGCGTATCTATTAGAAAGTCATTTAATTCACACAACGCTCGATGGAGCAATTTTGACGGGTTGCTGTATTTACAACTGGCACCCAGAATCAGTCGATTTTTCTAAGGTGCAGTGTCGCTATCTCTACACCCAATTCAGCCATGCGGAGAAAAAGCCCACTGATCGCGTCCCCCAAGGACGGGATTTTGAACCGGGCGAAATGAGTGCCTATTATCAAGATGACCATACAGGCGTGGATTTGTATTTTACTGAAGTTGTCAATTGGGAAGTGCTGGCATTCACCTTAGTCCAAGTTGCGGCTGAAGAGCCAGGGCTAATTTTGAAGATAAAATCCTATGAGCCTGTGGAAGATAATTATTGGGTCAAACTCTCTGCTAATCGCACGGTGAATTCTAAAGTGCTGGCGAGACGAGTGTTTCAGCTTTATCCAGAGGTGAAACAGCGGTTGTTAGCACACCGACCCGGAATTTTGCGCTTGCTGGGAATTACTTTAGCGGAAAAAGGAGAAGATCCCCCAACTCAAGCCACGGTTGAGAAATCGCCCCAAGTAACGGGCGATCGCCGCGCTCATCTCTATCAAGAAGTGGTTCGTCAGATTCAGTATATTTTGGTCACCCAAACGCCCGATCAATTGGTCGATAGCGTCCAGCGATTGCTG
>JBGTAZ010000301.1:0-19491 GCA_041749615.1 Leptolyngbyaceae cyanobacterium
TGTTTGAAGATATTGAGTCAGAGCTTGCAGCCATTCCACTTGTTGAGGAAATGCTTCTGAGGGCGAAGGAATCGGCGCGGCGACCTGATCTTCTGACCCCAGCAAAGTGGAAAGATCCACGGCTAAAATCGACGGCTGCCAGACTGAGCTAGCTGCAATCTGAAGCACTTGCAGCAGGGTTGCTGGGACAACCTCGCTAGAGGCTGAACTTGCTGCTGCTGACAAGTATGGAAACACGAGCAAGCCAGGAATTTGGCTGGCAGCTTGAGTGACCACCGGATCGAGGGTTACCAATGGCAGGGCAGACAAAGACGGGCAGAGGCTTAATTGGTGTAAATAGGCGGCTGGAGCCGACAGTGCCCCATCGAGCAAAACGACGTGAGGCTTCCACACCCGCGCTAGCAGATCAGCTTGTTCCAAGTCGTCAGATTCTAAAATACGATAGCGATGGGATTGGAGCAGATGATTTAAATCCTTTAGCGGGGGTGAGGCGCGATCGCTAGGAGCGTCAGAATATAACCGCAAAATCGTTAGGTTCGTGATCGGGCGATCGCGAACAATCGGTTCTTCTGGCTCAATCACAAACTTTTTCAAGGTTTGTTCCAACACCTTGGCTTGAATCGGTAAATTCATAAACCCATTTGCATGACAGCGATAGGCTTCTGCTTCTTCAACCGTCGTTGCCATGACCACAACCGGAAGATGTTGGGTTTCCGTGTTGGACTTGAGCAACGTCAGAACATCCCAGCCGGATAGTAAGGGCAGCAACGGATTGAGAAAAATAATGCAGGGCTGCAATCGGCGCGCTTTTTCCAATGCCTCTGTGCCAGAGCGGGCAATCACAACCTGGTAGCCCCAACCCGTCAGTTGATCGGATAGTGTTTCGATGAACTGCGGCACGCCTTCCACAATCAAAACTAAGCGATCGCGCCGAGTAGAGCCACCCGCCTCAGGGTGCAAATCTGCGCGCGATCGCTCCTGCGGCAGATATACGAGCGATCGCCCCCCCAACCATTCGCCCGACTCGGCAGTCAACGCACTCCCATTTTCGGACTCATCCTGATACGAAAACGGCGCTTTATTCGGCGGCAATGGTGGCAACAAAACGGTAAACTGGCTGCCTTCATCCTCTTTCGACAAAAAGGTGACATCGCCGCCATGCAACCGAGCCAAGCGTCGCGTCAAGACCAATCCCAACCCCGCCCCTTCAAACTGGCGTGTCAATGGGTTTTCAAGCTGCTGAAATTTTTGAAAGATCAAGTGCTGCTTTTCCGCCGGAACGCCAATGCCTTGATCCCAAACCGTAAAAGCAATCCAGCCGCCCCACCGATTTACCTTTAATCCAAATGGTTTACCTAGTTTTGTAAACCTGAGCGCGTTCGACAACAGATGCATCAGCATTTGGCGCAGCCGCAGTTCGTCGGCAATGAGAATATCTAACCCAGCAGTAATTTCCAACGAAAATTGAGCCGTGAGCTGCTCATCCGTTGGCGGATCGTCTGATTTACTTTCTAAGAGTCTTAGTTGCTTCGCTTGCTCAAATGCCTGAGCGCAGACCGTAGAGATTTGAACCGGGGCAAACAATAGTTGCAATTGACCGGTTTCAATTCGCGTTAAGTCGAGAATATTGTTGACTACGGTCATTAAATGACGGCTGCTTTGATAAATCAGTTGGGCGTAACGCACTTGGCGCGGATTCAGATCGCCCAACGTTTGGTCTTTAAGCAAGCTGGATAAGCCCAACACAGACGTGAGAGGAGTTTTTAGCTCATGGCTAATACATGCTAAAAATTCATCTTTGAGCCGATTAAGCTGGATCAGATCGGCATTCTTGGCAGTCAGTTCGTGGGCTAGCTGCTGTTGTTCAGTGACATCTTGGGCTTGCACGAGCCACAGGGCTTCAGTTTCCAGTGCGATCGCCGGCTGAAATGGCTTTGCTAAAACACTCTGAGGTGCATAGCTAAGTAGATTGTCGCCATGGGATACAGTCGCTTCGGTGATGAAGGGCTTGCCATCCGCCGTCAGGTTAGCCAATCGGAACGAGCCGACCGGAGATGAACGGGCATGGGGCACAACCGCTGTAGAGGTTTCAGACAAAGGGTTCGACCAGTCTAAGTTCCAGTCTGGCAGCAGATTGCACAGTGGAATCTTGATGAATTGCAACACCCGTTCCTGCCCGTCTTTCAGAGGACAGGAACACACGCAAGTGTCCGGAGAGGTGCCTAAGGAACACAGGTTCGGTTCTGATGGAGGGAGGGCTGTGCCCGGTTCTCCCAACAGATGAGAAGCCTCTTGGCGAATCCACGCGGGGTCGAGCAAATCACCCACCTGATTGCGCCAAATAGAGTTTTGGGCTAGCACGGTGCCGCTGTTCGTTTGCAACATGAGTGGCAGTGGTAAGCGTTCTAACAATGCCAACAGTGATTTAAATAGCGGGGCTTGAGCGGTTGGCGCGGAAACGGCTTCAAGACGGGTACTAACTAGGGAGGGTGTGGGGCTGGCAGGTTGGTTTTGCTGCCGCAGTTGATTGATTTCACCTTGTTGAGTTTTGATGCGCTGTTCTAGCTCGGCGCGTTGAGCCAGTAATTGCTGCGTAAGCTGGATGATCTGGCGCTGTTGATGGGCGGAGTGGGTGCTTGCTGGGGTTTCCTGGGGATTTGCGGTGGATAGGAAGGCAGGCAAATAGGCGGTAGAATTTGGTTCGGTTTGCGGAGGGGCGATCGGATTTTCAGTCAATAGTTGAAAGACGTGTTCCGTATCCAAAAGCCCTAAGATTTCACCTGTGCTTTTGAGCAGGACGATCGCTTCCGAATCGGGAAGCTGCACCCGCATCATCAGGTGCGATAGTTGCCATTCGGCGGGAACCAGAATGATCGGCTCGATCACGGAAGGCGCGATCGCGGTAATAGATGAAGTTGCCACGGGCGGCAATGTCAGCGGCGGCAGTATCAGCGGCGGCAGTGAAGCCGGGGTTTCAGACGAAAGCAGTAATTGGGGCAGCAAGCGATGTAATTTGACGACCCCCATCGGCTGCTGCTGTGAATCTAAAATGATTAAGCGATCGCACTGGCTACGGCTTAAAGCCGTTAGGGCTGCTTGAATCGTCACCGTGTTTGGAACAACCGGAACAAAATATACCAACTCACTCAGGCAGATATTAGGCAGAAGCATGATCAATTGCGCCGTGACGAAAGGTAAAGCCTGATGTGATGAATGACCCTGTAGGGTTTATGGGCTTTTTAATTGCGCTCTATTCCTGAGAATGCTCTATTCAATCTAAGCGTCCAATGAAAAAACGGAATCCAAAAAGACATTAAAAATAAACGCCACCTTTTTCAATCAGCGACGTAAACAAGCAAAATTTAATGGAGAATAATGATCAAGCATGGGGAGCTTTAAACTTCAGCCCCTATTATGGAGGCGGATTGAGTAGAACAGGCAGACAATTATAATTAATTAAAGTTGTGCCTTTGTGAAAGATGCAGCCGCCAATACAGCCGTCGCGTTTTAATATTTTGCGGCTTCCATAAAATATCTTCTGGCTTTTAATACTGTTGATTGTCTAATTAATTGTCTAAAAACCTTGTCATCTCAACTCTCTATTGGTCTATTTCTTAACCCTGATTTTGCAGCCCAAGCTCTTTTAGATGCTCTAAATCACGATCGCTACCAGGTCACCATTCACACTGCCAGCGACCAGTTTTATGGGTGCATTGAGCAAGAGAAGCAGCAGCTTGATTGCCTCATTCTACAAAATGGTTCCGAGTTGCATCATCTGGTCAACTGGTTGCATGGTCAAGCGATTCTCCTACCCGCCGTGATTTTGCATACGGGGCTAGAAGGGCTGTCAACTGCCAATCATGACTTTGCTCATGAACACGATTCTTCCGGGCGATCGCCCTTTACCTATCACACCGCTGAATTCCACACGACCCCCGCCCAATTTGTGTTAACGGATGATGTGGCAGAGCAGGCGATCGCCCGATTTATCCATCTATCGCCTAACTGCCGAATTGGCGGGTCAGCGGGGGCAGAAATCGCGATCGATCCCGCAGCCCAAACCTTTCTCATGCTCCAGCAGCGGCGACTCACAGACAAGCTCAAAGAACGGCTGGGGTATTTGGGCGTATATTACAAACGCAATCCCCAAAACTTCTTCCGCCGCCTATCCCGTGCTCAACAGCAGGAACTATTAGAACAGCTAAAAGCCGACTATCGAGCCATCATCCTGTGCTACTTCACAAACGATGGTACGCTGAATCAGCGAATTGACGACTTTATCAATACCTCTTTTTTTGCAGATACGTCAGTGCCTCAAATCGTTGAAATTCATATGGAATTAATCGACGAAATTTCTAAGCAATTAAAATTAGAGGGGCGCAGCGAAGAAATCCTACTGGATTATCGATTGACGTTGATTGACATCATTGCCCATTTGTGCGAGATGTATCGCCGCTCAATTCCTCGTGAACCCTAGGCTATTGATCTCTTGACCTTTTCCGCAAGTCAGCCCCTAAAGCTTATGCCACTGAAGAAAATCTACGTGCTTAAACTGTATGTTGCAGGTAACACGCCCAACTCGATTCGAGCGCTAAAAACCCTCAACAATATTCTTGAAGAAGAGTTTAAGGGGGTCTATGCGCTCAAAGTGATCGATGTCTTAAAAAGTCCGCAGCTAGCCGAAGAAGATAAAATTCTGGCAACCCCGACCCTCGCAAAAATTTTGCCGCCACCCGTCCGCAAGATCATTGGCGACTTATCCGATCGCGAAAAAGTGCTGATCGGGCTAGATTTACTCTACGAAGAACTCCGAGAAGATGAAGCTGCCAACGAATAACGGGAACCTGCCGGTAACTTTTGTGATACAAGCGGTGTAAAGAACTAAGCGCAATTCGCAGGTCAATTCAAAAATCACTATGAATGAGTTGAATCCACAAAACAGGAGCGGCATCACCGCACCAGGGGTTGACAAAATCCGCACGATGATAGAGGGTTTTGACGATATTAGTCATGGCGGCTTACCCATCGGCAGAACGACCCTCGTGAGCGGCACCTCTGGCACCGGGAAAACGCTACTCGCCGTCCAATTTTTATATAACGGCATCGTAGATTTTGATGAGCCTGGGGTGTTCGTTACCTTTGAAGAATCTCCCGCCGATATCATCAAAAATGCTTTTAGCTTTGGCTGGGATCTTCAAAAGTTTGTCGATGAAGGCAAGCTGTTTATTTTGGATGCTTCCCCCGACCCAGATGGGCAAGATGTGGTGGGCAATTTTGACCTGTCGGCATTGATCGAGCGAATTCTATACGCCATTCGTAAATACAAGGCAAAGCGCGTCTCAATTGATTCCGTCACGGCAGTTTTTCAACAATATGATGCTGCTTCGGTGGTGCGGCGAGAAATTTTTCGGATTGTGGCGCGGCTGAAGCAAGTGGGCGTGACTACGATTATGACCACGGAACGGGTGGATGAATATGGGCAAGTTGCCCGCTTTGGCGTAGAAGAATTTGTCTCGGATAATGTGGTGATTTTGCGAAATGTGCTGGAGGGGGAGCGCCGCCGCCGCACGATCGAAATTTTGAAGCTGCGCGGCACTACCCATATGAAGGGGGAATATCCGTTTACGATGACGCGGCAAGGGATTAATATTTTCCCGCTGGGGGCGATGCGGTTGACTCAGCGATCGTCGAATGTGCGCGTCTCATCGGGCGTAAAAACTCTGGATGAAATGTGCGGCGGCGGCTATTTCAAAGATTCGATCATTCTGGCGACGGGCGCAACGGGCACGGGTAAAACAATGCTGGTCAGCAAGTTTTTGGAAGAAAGCTGCGTTCGAGGCGAACGGGCGATCTTGTTTGCCTATGAAGAATCCCGCGCTCAGCTATCGCGGAATGCCTATTCTTGGGGAATTGATTTTGAAGAATTGGAGCAGCAGGGCTTACTAAAAATTCTGTGTGCCTATCCAGAGTCGGCAGGGTTGGAGGATCATCTGCAAATCATTAAACAGGAGATTGCGGATTTTAAGCCGGCTCGAATTGCGATCGATTCTCTATCGGCGATCGCCCGTGGAGTCAGCAATAATGCCTTCCGCCAGTTTGTGATTGGGGTGACCGGGTTTGCCAAGCAGGAAGAAATTACCGGCTTCTTTACCAATACGACCGACCAATTTATGGGATCGAACTCTATTACCGACTCCCATATTTCCACCATCACCGACACCATTTTGATGCTGCAATATGTAGAAATTCGGGGCGAAATGTCTCGTGCGATCAACGTATTCAAAATGCGCGGTTCCTGGCATGACAAAGGCATTCGAGAATATGTGATTAGCGGTGACGGACCCGAAATTAAGGAATCGTTCCGTCACTTTGAAGGGATTATCAGTGGCTCGCCGACCCGAATTGCCGTGGATGAAAAAACGGAACTATCCCGAATTATTCGTGGCGTGCAGCGCGAAGAAGAGTAGGGTTTAGTGTAATTACGATCAACTAATTTAACTAGGGCGGAAATCATTTTTGCAGTCTGTAGTTTTCTGCGATCGCCCCTTAAACAAAATGGTTAAGAAACAGACCAAAATTTAGGATAAAGCATATGGCTATACAGCTTAAAGTTGTCCAGGATACCGTTTTCAAGCAGACCACTGAGGATGCAATCCAGCTACCTCCAGAGGATAAGGTTTCGGTTCCGACTGGCAGAGTCTTGAATATTCACTCCTGGAAAGTGGTGGATAGAAGCTATTTGAAAATTGCCCTGATGGGGGATTTTTTGGGCAATCCGCCGCGCAACACCTGGTATGTCCACATTCCGCACATTCAACTGATCCAACCTCCCAGCCTCAAAATTACGCGCAACACTATTTTTAAGCAGTCTACTGCTAGTTCTGCCCAGCTACCGGCACAGGATAAAGTGGCGATCGCCCCTGGCAGAATTATCAATCTTCAGTCGTGGGCAACCGCACCCAACAATCATTACAAACTCTCTCTCCTGTGGGATGCTTTAGGAACTCCCCCCCGCAACACCTGGTATCTTTACGCTCCAGATTTTGAATTTATTAATACCCAGCAAAAAAATCTTCCCATTCCGCCACCGGAACCGGAACCAAGCGGCATTCCCCCCAGCAAACAGCTAAATATTCCCTATAAAAGTCAGCTTGACAATGCCTTGAACCCCACTGGCGCTTGCAATGTCACCGCGTTTGCCATGGTCATGACCTACTTCCAAATCAAAAGCAATACGGGCGTGAGTCAACTGGAAGATGAGCTATATCAATACATGATCAATCAGGGTTTAAGCCGCTGGGATGGCAACGATTTAGCCAAGCTGTCGCGCAACTATGGCTTAAAGAATGACTTTACGATGCGGGGTCGCCAGTCTGATATTCGCAAGGCGATCGCCGAAGGGCGACCTTGCATCATCCACGGCTATTTCACCAGCTTTGGGCACATCATTGTGGTACGCGGCTACGACCAAAATGGATTTTTTGTGAATGATCCCTACGGCGAATGGACTTCTTATGGCTACCGCAATGATCGATCTGGACAAAACCTGTACTATTCCAACGCCCTAATTCAGGCAAAATGCTCCCCAGAAGGCGAAAACTACATCTGGATTCATCGACTCTCTAAAGCCTAAGAAAGGAATTCATTCATTTGCCTTACTCATTTGCTGCCCTATTTCCAATCATTTTTCTTAAGAAGAATGGCTTTCAGACATTTCAGTTCCCTCTCCCGCTGGGAGAGGGCTAGGGTGAGGGCTACATGAATCAAGGCTGGATTTATCGAGAGCAAGTCAAACAAGCAGATGCCGGGTTGAGCGCTCTAGACTACTACACTCAACGCTATTGCCACTCTAGCCGGGAAGAATGGCAAGCAAAAATTGCAGCGGGACAAGTGTGGGTCAATGATCAAGCGATCGCGCCCGAAACAATACTGCAAACCGGGCAATGGTTAGCCTACCATCGCCCCCCTTGGCAAGAACCAGAAGCGCCACTGGCGTTTGAAGTACTCTACGAAGATGAGGATTTACTGGTGGTGGCAAAGCCTGCGGGATTGCCCGTGCTGCCGGGTGCGGGTTTTTTAGAGCATACGTTGCTGGGGCAGTTGCAGCAGCGTTACCCACACGATACGCCTGTGCCAATTCATCGACTCGGACGCGGTACATCAGGTTTGGTGCTGTTGGCGCGATCGCCCTTAGCAAAAGCGGGGCTTAGCCAGCAAATGCGTAAGCGGCAGATCCATAAGGTGTATCGTGCGTTGGTTGGAGTCGGCGATATGCCGGATCAGTTCAGTATTAAGCAGCGAATTGGCAAAATTCCTCATCCCGTTGTGGGCTATATCTACGGGGCTTCGCCGGATGGCTTGTTTTCCCACAGTGAGGTTCAAGTGATCAAACGGAACCCGGACAGCACGTTGCTAGAGGTGACTATTTTGACGGGACGACCGCACCAAATTCGGATTCACCTGGCGGCGGCTGGGTTTCCTTTAATCGGCGATCCGCTGTATGTGGTGGGTGGCGTTCCCTTGTTGCAGTCCAGCAGTGAGGCTGAATTTCCGGTGCCGGGTGATTGTGGCTATCATCTTCACGCTTATCAACTCGGTTTCGTTCATCCAAAAACTAAGGACTGGATTCGCATGATTTGTCCGGCTCCGGTGGAACTTGATTAAGACTACGGTGCTGATTGGAACTGGGACAGGAGCCAAGTGCTGACTTTGCCGTGGTTCGTTTGTCGGCTCAGGCGCAGAGCCTCTTCTAGTAGCGCGATCGCCAATCCTGGCAATACTAGAGACTGATCAATCCGACGGCTACCCCGATTTGCGATCGCAAAGGCAATGATTTCAACCTTTTGCACATCAATGATCCAATATTCCTGCACTCCCAACGCCTCATACAGCAAGCGCTTTTCTCCTTTATCATCCGCCAACGACGAATAGGCAACTTCGATTACTAAATCTGGCGCTGGGTCGGTATCGAGATTAATGATCGTAGTTTCCCAAGGCACGACTTCTGCATTGCTTCCCACATAAAATGAAGCATCCGGCTGAGCTTCTTCGTAGCCCGTTTTGCGATAGGTGCAGTTATCGTGAACATCTAAGTTAATGTTTTTTAGTCCAGCAAACATATACAAAGCACCGATGACTGTAGCGTGATCACGAGAGTGGGGATTGCCTAAAGGCGACAGTTCTAACCTCATGCGTCCGTTGTGATAATAGCCTTTAGCTTTTTCATGGGCAGGCTCGTCCGCTGCTTGCAAGTATTCCTCCCAAGTGGCATTGACCCAGGTATCGGTTGGCAATTTAACGGTTAGCTGGCTCATCGCGGTACTATTCGCTACGGATAGGCTCCATTGTATCTAGGTTTTTAGCAGGGTTGAATAGCAAATTTCTGGAGCTTCAGGCAATCTCGCGAGGGGTGGCGTAAAATTGTCTTCCATCCAGCATTTCAACTACTACTATGCTCTGCGACTACCTGCAACAAATTTTGACGGCGCGTGTATATGATGTCGCCCAGGAGACGGCGTTGGAGGATGCGCCCAACCTTTCTAAACGGCTGAACAATCGGCTGTTGTTGAAGCGGGAAGATATGCAGTCTGTTTTTTCGTTCAAGCTGCGCGGTGCCTATAACAAAATGGTGAAGTTGCCGCCGGAGGTGTTGGCGCTAGGCGTGATTGCCGCCTCAGCCGGAAACCATGCTCAGGGAGTGGCGTTGGGGGCGCGGCAGTTGGGCACGACGGCGCTGATTGTCATGCCCGTAACTACACCCCAGGTGAAAATTGATGCAGTTAAGGCGCGGGGCGGCGAGGTGGTGCTGCATGGCAATACCTATGATGATGCTTACGCCCATGCGCGACAGCTAGAGGCAGAGAAAGGGTTGACCTTCATTCACCCGTTTGATGACCCGGATGTGATTGCCGGACAGGGGACGATTGGCATGGAGATTTTGCGCCAGTGCCAGCAGCCGATTCATGCGATTTTTGTGGCGATCGGCGGCGGTGGGTTAATTTCTGGGATTGCGGCGTATGTGAAGCGAATTCGCCCTGAAATCAAAATCATCGGTGTGGAACCCGTGGATGCGGATGCCATGTCTCAATCGTTGAAAGCAGGACACAGAGTGCGTTTGCAGCAAGTGGGTTTGTTTGCCGATGGCGTGGCAGTGCGAGAAGTGGGCGCGGAAACCTTTCGCCTCTGCCAGCAATATGTGGATGAGGTGATGCTGGTGGATACGGATGCTACCTGCGCGGCGATTAAGGATGTGTTTGAAGACACGCGATCGATTTTGGAGCCTGCGGGGGCGTTGGCGATCGCCGCTGCTAAAGCCTACGTTGAGCGAGAACAGATCAGCGGACAAACCCTGATCGCCATTGCCTGCGGTGCCAACATGAATTTCGATCGCCTGCGGTTTGTGGCAGAACGGGCAGAATTTGGTGAACGTCGAGAGGCGGTCTTTGCGGTCAACATTCCCGAAGCACCGGGCAGCTTGCGCCAGTTTTGTGGATGTTTGGGCGATCGCAACCTGACCGAATTTAGCTACCGGATTGCCGATCAGCGAGAGGCACATATCTTTGTGGGCGTGCAAATTCAAAATCGTGCCGATGCCGCCGCAATGGTGATCAAGTTTGAAAACTGTGGCTTCAAAACCATTGATCTGACCGACGACGAACTCACCAAACTGCATCTACGGCACATGGTCGGCGGACATTCTCCCCTCGCCCACAACGAACTGCTCTACCGATTCGAGTTTCCCGAACGCCCCGGTGCCTTAATGCAATTCGTCACCAGCATGAGTCCCAACTGGAACATCAGCCTGTTTCACTACCGCAACCACGGTGCAGATTACGGGCGAATTGTGGTGGGAATGCAGGTGCCACCCCAGGAAATGGCAGCATGGCAGGCATTCCTGGAAACGCTGGGTTATCGCTATTGGGATGAAAGCCAAAATCCTGCCTACAAGCTATTTTTAGGTTGAACGCTAGGATTGAGATTCAGGGTACTGTTCGAGACTGCTTATGTGGGGAGACTTTTCCGACTCAGGCTCTCAACAAACAGGCTCTCAACAAATACGATGTTCCAGGTCTGAAAACGCTAAGGTGGAGATAGGAAAATGACCTGTTTGGGATGTTTGGGCAGGGGGAGATTGAACGATGCCGTGGAATTATTTGGATAAGCTAGAACAATTACGATCGCTGTTTGTGGAAATGGAGCGATCGCTGATCGCCTACTCTGGTGGCATTGACAGCACGTTGGTGGCAAAGGTGGCGTTTGATGTGTTGGGCGATCGCGCGTTGGCGGTAACGGCTGTGTCGCCCTCGCTGTTGCCAGAAGATTTGGAAGAAGCCTGCATTCAATCTGCCGAAATTGGTATCGCTCATGAGTTGGTGAATACCCATGAGTTGGAGAATCCTAACTATGCTTCCAATCCGGTCAACCGCTGCTATTTCTGCAAAAGCGAACTGCACGACACGTTGAAACCGCTGGCGCTAGAGCGCGGCTATCCCTATGTGGTGGATGGCGTGAATGCGGATGATTTGCGAGACTACCGACCCGGAATTCAGGCGGCAAAAGAACGAGGTGCGCGATCGCCCTTGGCAGAAATTGGCATCACCAAGCTGGAAGTGCGGCAAATTGCGAAGCATTTAGAACTTTCGTGCTGGGATAAACCCGCTCAGCCCTGCCTTAGTTCGCGCTTTCCCTATGGCGAAGAAATTACGATGGCAAAACTGCATCGTGTGGGCAGAGCCGAAGCGTATTTGCGCAAACTAGGGCTAAAAACCTTGCGAGTGCGATCGGCAGGCGACACTGCCCGGATTGAGCTTCCGGCTGAGCAAATTAAGGAATTTGTGTTGACGATGGATTTGCCTAGGCTGGTGGAAACGCTGCAATCCTTTGGCTTTGTCTATGTCACGCTAGATTTGGAAGGCTTCCGCAGCGGCAAGTTAAATCAGGGCTTGCAACTGGCAACCGTGGGCGATCGCCCTTTGGTCTAATCCATACTAAAATAGTTGCCCTCACCCTAGCCCTCTCCCGCTGGGAGAGGGAACCGGAAATGTCCGAAAGCCCTTCTCCCGCTTGGAGAAGGGTAAATTAGTTAATTTTCACTGGATACTGATAAAAGTCCAGAATTGTTTAGAAGGAGGGGACAGCCTTGTCCATTGTCCGTGTGCGTGAACATGTCAACCCGCTCAGCAAAAAGTATCAGGTTCCAGCCACTCCGCCGGATTGGTCGGCGATTTATGCAGAGCCTCAACAGCCACTCCATTTAGATATTGGCTGTGGTAAAGGGCATTTTGCCCAAGATATGGCAAGGCTTCAGGGCGATCGCAACTTTCTCGGTCTAGAAATCCGGGAACCCCTGGTAGATCAGGCAAATCGTTGGCGGGATGAACTGGGCTTGAGCAACCTACACTACCTGTTCTGCAATGCCAACAATTCTATTCGTCCGCTGCTCACATCTTTGCCAGCCGACATTTTGCAGCAAGTGACGATTCAGTTTCCCGATCCATGGTTTAAGCGCAGGCATCAAAAACGACGGGTTGTGCAGCCGGAATTGGTTGTGGATGTGGCTGAGTTTCTGGTTCCGGGTGGGGTGATATTTGTCCAATCGGATGTGGAAGAGGTGGCGATCGAAATGCGCGATCGCTTTGATGAACATCCCGCTTTCATTCGTCAACATGATGATTGGCTACCCGATAATCCGCTGCCGATCTCGACGGAACGGGAGAGATCGACGCTTTCGACTAGCAATGAACCCGTTTATCGAGCGCTGTTTAAAAAGGGATAAGTGCGGAATATTATTTAATTGAAAGGACTAACTCGTATGTCAGATTTACTCAAAAGAATCACTGTTAATCCTAGACAGTGTGGTGGTCGTCCCTGCATTCGTGGAATGAGGATTCGGGTATCTGATGTCTTGGATCTGTTTGCGACTGGACTGAACGCCGAGCAGATCTTGCAGGAAATGCCCGATTTAGAGAGGGATGATTTGAAAGCAGCACTAGCTTACGCTGCACGTAAACTGAATCATCCTGTACTGGTTGCATGACAACCCTCTGGATTGATGCACACTTGTCACCTGCGATCGCAACTTGGATTACAAGTACCTTTAGCGTGAGAGCAATAGCACTACGTGATCTTGGGTTGCGAAATGCCGAAGATCCTGAAATCTTTGAGGCTGCGAAAGCTCAAGGAGTTATTTCTATGACTAAAGACAGCGACTTTGTAGATTTGGTTGATCGACTTGGGGCACCACCACAAATCATTTGGTTAACCTGTGGGAACACGTCAAATGCTCGGTTACAGGAGATTTTAAATTCGATCCTACCAGAAGCACTAGAGCTACTAAGTTCTGGTGAAAAGTTGGTAGAGATCAGCGGAGATTAATACGGCGGCTTGCTGCATAAAGTCTTCTCTGTTCACACCCACGATCGCAGCCACATCCGCAGGGTGAAACCACTAGACGACAAGGGTAAGCCGAGGTAAACAGGCAACCAGAACAAGAAGGAAAGCGTCACGATCGCAATGATGGCAATACCCATTCGTCTGAACTGTGGATTACGATGGCTGAGCCAGCGATCGACGAGCCATGCCAACGCCATTGAAGCAAACACCGATGCGCCCATGTAGTGATACAAAAACAGGCAACGGGTGACGCGCAGCCAGGGCAGCAGGTTTGCTAAATAGCAGACTGCCAGGAAGACTAGCAGCGATCGCTCTGACGAACTCAAGCCCAGCGGCAATCTCCATGGCAATGTCCATGGCAATGTCCATTTTGCAGAGTTTGCACGCCGATTGAACCACTGATTGATCTGGATAATGATTTGCTGGATGAACAACCCAACGACAATCGCCAGCACAATCGCGATCGCCGCTGTAGAAAACCACCATAGAAAAGGATTGCCCATCGCATGGACATCATAAATCACCTTCTCGGCAGTGCTAGGCGGCAATGCAACTTCTGACGGGATTGGATCGCCCTTGCCCGTAATTTTGTAGAAGTAAGCGACGGGTCGCCACATAAACAGCCAGCTAAACCAGGTTGAGCAGTAGGGATGGACGGTCGCTCCACTGCCCACCCGCTCGTGATACCCCAAAATCTCGCCTTGGATGTTCCACAAATCTGTCCAAAACCCACGCTTGGCATTGAGTTGCAAGTGAGGAATCCAAATCAAAATGTAGGTGAAACAGGGAATCGCAATTAGGGCGATTAGGTAGATGATAATTTGCCACCCTCGCAATCGGGCTAATTTTTCGAGTCCATCCTGTTTTGTAGAAGGAGTGAGTGATGTGGAATTGGGCGATCGCGAATCGGGCGATCGCTGAAATAATCGCCAGTTCACCTGAGCCGCCAGCAACAACCCATAAGCTGCTAACAAAAACCACAGCCCGTTCCACTTAACCGAGGCGGATGCTCCAAAGCAAATTCCCGACAGCAGCAACCAACCGCTACGCTTTAAAAAATGCCCAGGCTCCACACTGAGCAGCAAACACCACAGACCCAACAGCCCAAACATGACCAGATAGACATTATTTAGGGCATAGCGCGACTCTACTAAAAACAGCCCATCGAGTGCCGCAAAAAATCCGGCGATCGCGGCATAACGACGACGACGGGTGAGTTGATAGGCGAGTCCGACAATCACCAGCGGAATCAATGAACCCGTCAGTGCATTCAGCCAGCGATAAGTCCACGGGGCAAATAAGCCGCCGACCAAGCCATTCACCTCCGATTGCCCAAAAGGTAGCCGACTGCCGATCCACAGGCCCACAGCAATCAAATATTTGCTCAAGGGCGGATGTCCATCAAAAAATGGAGTCCAACTCAGGTAGTTGTAAGCAAATTTGGCAAAATAAACCTCATCAAACACCAGCGTATTGAAGCGATGAATGCCCCAAAATCGCAATCCTAAAGACAGCAGCAGCAAACTAATCAGATAAGGTTTAAACCAGGGAAAAGACTGGCTGGTCGTTTTGAACAGTGCCATAGCCTAAGAGCGCGACTTTTTTGTCTCAACTGTCTCATACTCTTGAAAGATATGGTTGAGTTAGAGTGGCGATATCTTGATTTTTAGTTCTAAAATAGATCTTTCACAACAATAAGAGCAAATTCAATCATGTTGGCAAGAATTAGGAGTATTTCGCGTTGATGGGTCATCCTTCGCATTCAGTAGATTGCACTTCTTTGAACGATGCTCTGCGTCTACCTCTCATCTGCGAATCTGACTTGTCTACTCCCAACCTGTCTACTTCCAACTTGGTTGCCCCCGAAGATTGCCTCAAGCCGCTGGATCGTCCGCAAGTTTTAAATTGGTTAGGCGAGAATGTGCCCGAAAAGCGGCTGAATCATATCCTTCGAGTTGAAGAAGCTGCTGTTGAGTTGGCTCAATATTACAATTTAGATTGGAAACGGGCGGCTCAGGCTGGATTATTGCATGACCTAGCAAAGTATTTTAAGCCGAAACGTTTGTTAGACATGGCAAAAGCAGATGGACTAGAACTCGATCCCATGGATGAAATCAATCCTCATTTGCTTCATGCGGATGTGGGCGCGATCGTTGCCAGAGATCAGTTTGGAGTGTGTGATGCCGAAGTGTTGGCGGCGGTTCGCAATCATACGCTGGGTCGTGCGGGAATGAGTCTGCTAAGCTGTGTCGTATTTTTGGCAGACAGCATAGAGCCGGGTCGGGGCGATACGACCGAGTTGAATGAACTCCGCAAGCTCAGCCACAAAAATCTACATCGGGCTGTTTTGCAAACCTGTGAAGACTCGATGCGATCGCTGTTTATGAGTCGGTCGTTGGTGCATCCCCGCGTTTTGCAAACTCGCAACTGGGCGCTGCAAATGGCACAGCAATCAACCAAAAGTGCCAAGCCTAAATTGAGTAGCGCCTAGTCAATTCACTTTTTTATCTGATGTGATCTAGTTGAACGGTGAAAGTTCAATTTTTCCTAACCTAACGTCTCTGAATCTTACGGCTCCAATCTATCCGCTCTTTATTAAGGAATTAAGGAAACACTGAATGCAAAATTCTCCCAACACGACCCCAACCTCTGTTCTTGAAACCTCCGGGATGGCTACCGCATCCATCACAGACTCTAGCTTGCAACTGGCGCTGAGTGCCGTTCATGCTGCTTCAGATCGGAAAGGCGCAGACATTACCTTGCTGAGAACGACGGCGGTTTCTCTGCTGGCAGACTATTTTGTCATTATCACTGGATTTTCTAGAGTACAAGTTCGGGCGATCGCCTATTCCATCGCGGATGCTGTGGAAGAAGACTTGCAGCGTCTACCTAAACACATGGAAGGACAGGGCGACGCAAATTGGGTCTTGCTCGATTATGGCGACGTGATTGTCCATGTGATGATGCCTCAAGAGCGCGAGTTTTACGATTTAGAAGCTTTTTGGGGACATGCAGAAAAAGTAGAATATGCAGAACTGCTGCCATAATCAGCATGATCTGTTATCTCCGTTGAAGAGTTCATGATACTTGCGCCGAATGATACGCCCAGCCTAATCTCGCCGAATAGTGAGTTGCCCGTTCATCCCGATGCCGCACCGCTGAAACTAGGCGTACTGGCATCGGGGAGCGGCAGTAATTTTGAGGCGATTGCTCAAGCGATTGCCGATCGCCAACTCAACGCCAAAATTCACGTCCTGATTTATAACAATCCGGGTGCAAAAGCAGCAGAACGGGCGGCACGCTGGAATATTCCCGCTGTGTTGCTGAATCACCGCGACTTTGCCAGTCGAGAGGCGCTAGATGAGGCGATCGTCCAAACCCTGCGCGACCATGATGTAGAGTGGGTGATCATGGCAGGCTGGATGCGAATTGTTACAGATAGTTTAATTGATGCCTTTTGCGATCGCGTAATCAACATTCATCCTAGCTTGCTGCCCAGTTTCAAAGGAGCGCACGCCATTCAGCAAGCGTTTACAGCAGGAGTGAAAATTACAGGCTGCACCGTTCATTTGGTGCGCTTGGAAGTGGATAGTGGACCGATTTTGATGCAGGCTGCCGTGCCAATTTTGCCCGATGACACCGTAGAAACATTGCAAGCCCGAATTCAAGTGCAAGAACATCGCATTTTTCCACGGGCGATCGCGATCGCTGCCCACAAACAATCTGTTCCATAAGTTCATTACAGCCATTTTCAGATGAATGTGCCACGCTTGCAAACTCCATAAGCCCCCAAAGTCCCCCAATTCTGGGGGACTTTGGCTCTAGTTCCCCCCAGAATTGGGGGGCTAGGGGGGCGAAAACTGCTTTAAGGACGAACGGCACAGGCTTTGCGATCGCGGTCTGACCCTGGTTCTTGCCACGAATAAGCAAAGTGGCTGACTGACTTAAGTTGGGGTGCCATCCGATAAAGCACCTGCATTTGGGCTTCCAACGGCGGACGGTTGCCCACCGATTTCTGCCAGACTCCAGCCAGCACTGGTTTCACTTGCACTCCATCGGGAGCGCGGCTCAATACCCGCTGAATCTGCTGCATGATGCAACTCGTATTGCCACATACGCCATACGCCATCGGATGCCATTCTGCGGTAGCTGGAAAGCGATCCCACAGTTGCAGCCGGGAGTCATAGCCCTGCCCAATCGTCAGGTTGCCATCAGGGAAGAAGACCACGCCAGTCGCCATCCCTCGATTTTGGACGTTTCCAGTCGCCTCATTGACAAAATCAATCACCCCCTGACCCGCATGGGCAACCGCTAACCGCCACAGTTCACTCTGAAACAGCGTGGCTTGTTTCGCCGTGGGCAAGGTAGTGGGAATGCGAGAAGTATCAATTCCTTGCCAAGTGGGGCGCTGTTCTGCCATTTTGTCGGTTGCCAGACCTTTAACGCTGTTGGTTTCTCTCAAATCATCCGCTTTAAGAAAGCCGTATTGCAAAAAACGCCGTAGCAGTTCGACCCCGCTGGCATTCTGGGCACGCTGCAAAAGCGTCTGTTGGGAGGCATCACCATATACCCATAAATCTTGGACTTTGCTGGCAACTGAAGCACCGCCGCTGCCACGAGGATAGCGAATGTAGTCAAATAAAATACCATCGGGTTTGCGCTGGGCGATCGCGGCAATCAGCGATGAATAATCTTGGCGTGCTTGAGGACTGTAGGGATCGACAAAGACTTCATCGGGATTCAATTGCCCTAAATCGGTGCTGAGTCCCGGCAACACATTGGCAGTTAAGCTCGTTTGCCCCAACCCATTTTTTGCCAAGGTTTGCTGGCGATCGAAGCGACGCGCATAGCCGGCACCAAAGTTCATCCCAAACATCCAGGCATACACCTTCAGTCCACGCGCCCGTCCTTTTTGAATCGCTTGTGCTAACAAATCTACATTATCGGCACCCGAACCCGCCAAGGTAGACAGCCAAGGAGTGGCGTTTTGGTTGACCGGCAGCAGCGCTCGACCGGTATAAAATGCCTCGACATAAACCTGGTTGTAGCCGCGATCCACAATCCGATCCAACACTGCCTCTAGAACGCCGGGTTTGGTATCACAGGCATACAGCCGAATCCAGATTGCTTGATTTTGGGGCCACGTTTGGGTGCGGCAGTTTCGCAGGCGATCGCCTTGCTGCACCAGTATTGCCTTATATTTTTTCTGTGCCTCTGCATTGCCTTTCACCGCTTCAACGCGCAGTTTATCTTTTTGGGCGATCGCGCTAGCCGTTTGCTGACAGTAGGGTGTGTTTTCGGCTTGGGCAGACTGCAACGGCATCGCAGCACTGACCAACCCTGCCGTTACACCAGTGATAACAGCACGGCGAAAAGCAAAGCGCGATCGATGACTCAGCATCCCCGCAACAGATAATCGCTGTTCAGATGCGGACTGAGTTGCAATAGGCAGATGCTTGAAATCGTTAGACATCATGGCACAAACAAAACGCTCAAAAATCTGTCCTACTAGACTAATGCACGATCGCAAATTTGGCACAAAAACTAAACCAGCTAGAGCCGCAAAGCTGAATTGAAAATGTTCTGACGCGGCAGTACAAAGGGCTGTGCAATAGTTAGAAACCCCGATAGACAAACTTCTACTCGTAGGGTAATAATCGGGTATGCCGTCGCTGAACCTTCTCGTCAATGCTCTGCAATAGGTTGGCACCAAGCACGTAAGCATACAGGCTAGCTGGCTCAAACGCGAACTGCACCCCCTTATATACAAAATTGTCATCCACAATAGTTCGGCTGGTGACTTTAATTGGCTGAGATACGGTTGGATTCTTCCTCACAAATTCTATGCAGTTATCAAGTTCAGAGTGCGATCTATAGTGGCGGTTACTCCACTTGACTTCAATAATCCAAGAAGGAGATTGGTGTGCGAGATCCAAATGGACAATATCAATTTCTCCAGTGTTCCAGCGTGCATAATAAAGCTCAATAACCCTACTATGCTGCCACTGGCTAAAAATCGCAGTTTCCGTCATCGGTCCCAGTGCCTCAGAGTCTGCCTTAAGCTGCCCAAACAGTGCTGCTCGCATCGATGGATTTGTC
>JBGTAZ010000302.1:0-7201 GCA_041749615.1 Leptolyngbyaceae cyanobacterium
AGCGCCACAGCCAAACTATTATGAGCGCTGGCGTGATTCGGCTCTAGCTCAACCGCTTGGCGATAGCAGGCGATCGCCTCCTCTGGCTTGCCTTGGCGATAGAGCGCCATACCCAAATTGTGATGAGCATTGGCATAGTCAGGCTGCAATGCGATCGCCTGTTGATAAAGCGCAATCGCTTCTAGATCTTGCTTCTGTTCGTACAGCGCGATCGCCAGATTGTAGTGAGCTTTGGCATTGTCTGGCATGAGCGTTAAGGCTTGTCGATGATGGGCGATCGCCTCTTCCACTTTGCCCAACTTCAGCAGCACCGATCCTAAATTGCCGTGTGCCTCGGCAGAATCAGGCTGGATCGCCAAGACTTGCTCATAGTAATTGACGCTGTCCTGCGTTCTACCTGCTTGATCCGCCAACAATGCCAACCAAAAAAGCGCTTCCACCTGACACGGATCGTGCTGAACAATCTGGCGATAGGTTGCTTCTGCCTCTGCCAGTTTTCCTGATTGATAGGACTGCTGTGCCTGTGCTAGTTGCGCTGCGATCGTATCTGACGCGGTTGATGCCATCACTCATTCAAGCCAATAACCATCCTTGAATTTTAGAGTTGAAATCATCACAACGCTAAAAAGCCTTTGGTAATCCTGCCTGCTTCAAAACAGCATTGGCTGTATGACGAGACTTGATAGCACCATCTACAACAAAACGTCTTTCGCTGACTGGACTGTACCAAACTTCATGATCCCCTTTGCCTTGACGTTCAAAACAACATCCTGCCTCCAGCAACACTTTTTTGAGTACTGGAGTCAACGAGGTAGCCATTTAAGACGCAACCTGAATAAGTTCTTGCCGATGGCTGATTAGTTGAAAGGTAATCGCGCCCTCATAATCATCAGAAATCATTCTGTTTGCAAATAGCAAATCAGGAATCATAGCCCGGAGTTTCTGGCTCAACGCTTCAATCGTTTCAGCTTCTGTTGCCAACCCTGGAACGTTGTCACTGGTTGCCACCCAAACGGCTGCATCCTCATCCCAAAAAGCATCCACTTGATAGGTTAATTGTTCCACAATATTTCCTGTGCAGCGATCGCATTTCTAGTGTAGTGCGATCTCTAAGGTCATAGCCATGTCATTAGAAAGCAGAAATAGGTAAATATTACCCTGCCACTTTGAGGCTTTAATTCCCCTAATTCACGCCTTCTCTGCTATTTGATTTCGCAGGTTTCGCAGCATTGTGCTGGTTCCCTGCTGAAATGCCTGCTGTACTAATTGAGGAATGATTTCGGCGATCGCTACATCGGGAAAGGTGGGGCTAATGGCAGACTCTTGATACTCATCGTTTTGCAACAAATGAATCTTCAGCTTGCCGTTGTCGTAAATCCATACTTCCGGCACTTGCAGCACCGCATAAGCTTCCAGGGTTGTTTTAGAGGTGACATCGGCTTCAATCGCCAAATCGGGCGGCGGGTCTTGGGTCATATCCATCCGCTGGAGATCGCGCACCCGTTCCGCATTTTGAATGTAAAAACAGGTATCCGGCTCTAATCCTGCTCGCTTCAACTTCTTAAATATGGTGGAGCCAAAATCTTCCCATTCCCGCCCCTGCGAATCTAACAGCAGTTTAATAATGTCGGAAATAATTCGGTGTGGGCGCTCATGGGCGGGTAACGGCGACATCAGTTCTAACGTTCCATTGCAATAGTTGATTCGGGGAATACGGCGTTCTTCCCCCAATTCTGCCAGCAAGTCTTCGTACTGCTCCCAAGTCACATTCGGAATTAGCAGGTGACTGCCAGGAGAGAGCGCAATAGTCTTAATCGGTGTTGTGATCGTCATAGAGCCTCTTCAATTAAGAGTCATTGCTAGGAATCTGCCTAGTTCACGCAGTAGGCGATCGCCTGAATCCCACAAACTGATTTCCACACATTTTACAGCGATCGCACGTCTAGGGTAATGCGATCGCTAGCGATCGCACCCATCTGAAATCTGAAAATAGTCGGCAAGATTCTAACTATCCACCCAAAATCGCGCGCTATGCGGAAAGAGTCCTGATAATCCCTGACTCTTGAAAATATACAGAAAAAATCCTGACAATCTCCGATCTGATAGTTATTATGCGGAAACAGTCCGATGAATTAATAGTTCGACATATGTGGTCTAGGCTTGGAAGTGTTATGGAAGCAGAAAAAAGCGACGTACGTAAAAGGGCTGATGAGATAAAGCCATATCGTTGCAAGAATTTGATTGCAGTACTCGAATATCCAATGGATATGAAAAATATTGGAACTGTAATTCGCAATGTTAATGCTTTAGGAGTTGAAAAAACGTATATCGTAGATCCCCAAAACTCGCTGCCTGACGATTGGCAGGATATGAGGGCAAGAAAGTCGTTGTCAAAAACATCCGTTTCAGCCATAAAGTGGAGTTTTGTAAAAAGATTCGATAGTACAGCCCAATGCTTAGAGCATCTGGCTAAGAATAGATTTACGTCTATTGTTACGTCTCCTCATGTAAAAGGAAAAGACGATTTTATCTTGCATGAAGCCGATTACACTCACCCTAGACTGGCTGTATGGTTCGGAAATGAATCCCGGGGCATTAGTAACTTGGCTGTAGAAAATAGTGCATTTTGTATCTCTATTCCAATGTTCGGAATGATTGAAAGCCTTAACCTTGGAACAACTACCGGCATAGTCCTGCACGAAATCACCAAGCAGCGGCGCGAGTATCAAGCAAAATATAAACGAGCAAATCGAGGACCCAACAAAGCGTTGCACCGGACAACCTGGTGAACATTGTCTACCCTGTTTTTTGTATGGCATATGATAGATCTTAGTCATTAGAAGGCGAACGTTATGTCGCTGGCATCAATTGGAGAGACAGACATTATTCGCACTGAGCGTGGTTTGACGATCGCAGGCACACGCATCACCCTCTACGATGTGATGGATTATGTGACTGCCCAGTATCCGCCTAAGTTTATCCGGGGACTATTTGATCTTACAGAGAAACAAATTAATGCTGCTCTATCGTACATTGAGGCAAATCGTACCGAGGTAGAAGCTGAGTATCAGCAAGTTCTTAGGGAAGCTGAAGAACTCCGGCAGTACTATGAAGAGCAAAATCGTGAGTTAATTGCCCGAATTGCAGCACAACCTCCCAAGCCCGGAACCGAAGCCGCCTGGGAGAAGCTTCGAGCAGTCAAAGCGAAACGTAATTCCAACGTATGATTTTTCTGATTAATCACAATCTCAAAGGTCATACCCTGGTCTTCTGAGCGGCAGAGTATTGCTTCGTGGAGATGGGGCGATCGCTTACCATGAAGAAGCAACATCTAGCATTACCATTGCGCCCTATGACACAAGCCTCTGACCGGGTTCGCTGGACGACCGAAGATTTAAAGCTCCTGCCCGATAGCAGCAATCGCTATGAAATTATTGATGGACACTTGCTGATGACTCGCGCTCCTCACTGGAAACACCAAAAAGCGATCGTCAAGGCTTCCAGGATTTTGGATACCTGGTCAGAGGCAAGCCAGATGGGAGAAACCGTGTCAACTCCAGGGGTTATTTTTGACGATGCGGATAATGTAATTCCCGATGTGGTGTGGATTAGTCATCAGCGATTAGCAGCGGGAGTGGATGAGGAAGGACATTTTACGATCGCGCCCGAACTGATTGTTGAGGTGCTGTCTCCAGGGACGCAGAATGAGCGGCGTGAGAGTCTACGACTCGTCTGCGTCGAACGTGAAACCAAACTGAAACTTTATGCGGAGCGCGGAGTGCAAGAGGAGTGCAAGAGTATTGGATTCTAGATTGGCGCACTCAACAATTGGAAGTTTATTCTCGTCAAGATGCTCTTTTAAGGCTTGTTGCAACGCTATTTTCTTCAGATGTCCTCACTTCTCCTATCCTGCCAAACTTTAGCTGCCCGGTGGCTGAATTCTTCCGGTAGTGAAATCACAACGCCCTCCGCAATCTTGATCGCTGCTGTAGTCAGGCGAACTGTGACACCATTGAAGGATTGTTAGAGTCAAACTCTAAACCAATTGGTTATGGTTTGAATGATCTTCAATTTAAAAAACAATGCACCAATATTTTTATCTCCATGGGTTTGCCTCCAGCCCCCAGTCGGTTAAAGCGAAAAACTTGAGCGATCGCTTTAACCAACTCAACATTCCCTTGACTGTTCCCGACTTGAACCAAGGTGACTTCACCTATCTAACCCTGACTCGCCAACTGCAACAGGTGGAAGCTGAACTACCCGCCCCGCCTACTCCCGTGACGCTGATTGGCTCTAGTTTTGGGGGATTAACTGCCGCCTGGTTAGGGCAACGCCAACTTCAAGTCGAACGATTAGTATTGCTTGCGCCAGCTTTTGGGTTTCTCTCCCATTGGTTGCCCCGCTTAGGCTACGAACAAGTGCAGCAATGGAAAACCGAAGGCTTTTTGCCCGTCTATCACTATGGCGAAGAAAAAATGCTGCCGATTAGCTATCAGTTTGCCGAAGATGCTGCCCAATATCGCGAAACTGAACTGCTGCGATCGGTGCCAACCCTATTGTTTCATGGCAAAAATGACGAAGTAATTCCACTGCAAACCAGTATTGACTTTGCCGAAACACGTCCTTGGGTAACCCTGGTTGAACTTGATAGCGACCACAGCTTAACCGATGCCAGCGACGTTATCTGGCAAGGCATTCAGGAGTTTTGCTCTCTGTCATAGGGTTTCAGTCCCAGTTGAACGGTCAAAACTCATTGGTGAGCAATGGCGAGGTTATGGCTTTAGGTAGTTGATGGGTGCATCTGTAAAGCCGGGTCATGCTACATTTCCATGCATGTGATGCGGTTTTCACATTAATTCAACCTATCTGTAGCAAAACTCACAAAATAAACTGGACAACTCGAAGAAAGTCTTAGGAGAGATCTTTCATGCGCGCAATTAGAGAAGCTGCTATGCCAGAGAAAAATTTGCCAGAGAAAAACTTGCCAGAGAAAAACTTGATTGTGATTGGCAACGGAATGGTGGGTCACAAGTTTTTAGAGCGGATGGTTGCGAAAGGAGCGACTGAAACCTGGAACCTGATCACCTTTTGCGAAGAGCCTCGTGTTGCCTACGATCGCGTTCATCTCAGCGAGTTTTTCACTGGTAAAACGGCAGACGATTTATCTTTGGTTGCACCGGATTTCTACCCAGAAAACACGATTCAGGTACACCTCGGTGATAAGGCAGTCAGCATTGATCGAACCCACAAGACTGTCACTTCAGCCAAGGGTTTGGTACTCTCCTACGACCATCTCGTGCTGGCAACAGGTTCCTATCCCTTCGTGCCACCCATCCAAGGCAAGGAGGCGCAGGGCACATTTGTCTATCGCACGATCGAAGATTTAGAAGGGATGGCTGCCTATGCCCAACAGTGCAAAACAGGCGTGGTGATTGGCGGCGGCTTGCTGGGGCTGGAGTGCGCCAATGCTTTAAAGAGTATGGGCTTAGCCACCCATGTGGTGGAGTTTGCGCCGCGATTGATGCCCGTGCAAATTGATGAACTGGGTGGGGCGGTGCTGCGGGATAAAATTGAAGCGATGGGCGTGGGGGTTCATGTCAACAAATCCACGACCGAAATCGTCATGGATGATCAGGGTCGGGTCTGCAAGATGCTGTTTGCCGATGGCTCGGAACTGCAAACCGACATGATTGTATTTTCGGCAGGGATTCGCCCCCGTGATGAATTGGCGCGAGCATCTGGGCTGGAGGTGGGCGATCGCGGCAATGGTCTGCGGATGGCAGTTCTGATCGACAAAGAACGCCTTCGCCTTGGACCGCGCGCTGCGTTCGGCCATCGTCATTGCTTCGGCCGCGGCGGTCGCTTCGTCCAGCAGGCTGGCATTGGCAATCGGCAACCCGGTCAGATCGGCGACCATGGTCTGATAGTTCAGCAGCGCCTCCAGCCGACCTTGTGCAATCTCGGGCTGATAGGGGGTATAGGCGGTGTACCACGCCGGATTTTCAAGGATATACAGCTGGATCGCAGGCGGCGTGACCGTGCCGTAATAGCCCTGCCCGATCAAACTGACCATCACCCGGTTCTTGTCGGCGACCTGCCGCATCCGGGCCAGCAGGTCTTGTTCCGAGAGCGGGGCCCAGTTCAGCGGAGTTGCCTGCCGGATCGACGCTGGCACGGTTTCGTCGATCAGCGCGTCAATCGACCCCACCCCGACAGCCCGGAGCATCTGCGCCATCTCGTCAGGCGACGGCCCGATGTGGCGGCGGTTGGCAAAATCGTAGGGGTTGTAGGTGGTCGGAATGAAGGTCATCTGTCTGCTACCTCAATCTATGGGGTCGGCATATCTGGCAATTAGCGTAAGACCAACGGAGCCGTCTGCGCCGATCTGAAGGTTCTCAAATGTGAAGATGCCAACATACCCGTCTCTGTCCAGGCTGCCGGGCTTATCTCTTTGCAGGATGACAAAAGGCTCTCGCCGCAAAGCCTCAACGAACTCGGCATGCCGCTTTCCATCGACTTTTGCGCCAGTCATTGGGTCGAAGTAGCCATTCGGGAATTTACGCCAGCTGGTATGTAACACTGCAAGCCAATGCCCCTCGGCTTCTGCGATCCAGCGACCCCGTTCACCCGTGATCTTTACGCGCTTGGCCATTTCTAAAGATTCTATTCAATCATCTCGGCGTATTCGTCCTCGTCCATGAAATCGTCGAGCACGGACAGATCATCAACCTTGATCTTGAAGAACCACGCAGCGCCGGTTGGATCTTCGTTCACCAGTGCGGGGTTGTCTGAGAGCGTGTCGTTTACCGCGACGATCTCGCCATCAACCGGGGCCAAAATGTCGGACGCCGCCTTGACGCTTTCGATCACCACGACTTCGTCGCCGCTGGTGACCATGGTTTCGACCTCGGGCAATTCGACGAACACGACGTCGCCCAACTGGGTCGCGGCATGTTCGGTGATGCCGACGACGACCAGGTCGCCCTCGACGCGCAGCCATTCGTGGTCCTTGGTGTATTTCATGGGATGCCTCAGCGTTTGTAGGTGGTTGGATGAAAGGGCAAAGGGCAGACGGTGACCGGCAGGCGTTTGCCGCGGACGTCGCCCTCCAGCGCGGTTCCGGGCGCGGCATGGCTGGCGGCGACATAGCCCATGGCAATCGGCGCGCCGACCGATGGCCCGAACCCGCCCGATGTGACCT
>JBGTAZ010000303.1:0-8279 GCA_041749615.1 Leptolyngbyaceae cyanobacterium
GTTCTTTTTTCGGCTTTGGTGGCTGGATGCGGAATTGATGGTCTGGGTCTAACCCATGCCGCGATCGCAGCGCCAACACCAGATCTATCGGCTCAAGCTGCACCCGTTGAACTGGCTCAAGCCACACCCGTTTGTCGCCGGATTTTGCCAACCCCTGCGCTAATCAGAACGAACGGTGTTTTGCTTCGTTCCCAAGCTTCTAGAAATAGCAAAATTGCTGGAGTGGGTTATGCGCCGGGCGAAAAATTCGATACCAATCTTAATGTACGTAAATCCAGCGATGGTTTGATCTGGCTGGAAGTGACCAGTCCTCGTGCGGGTTGGGTTTGGGCAGGCAACGGCAATAGGGCTACCCCTATGAGCGATCTGAGCGGCAGCAAGGTTACTAACATTGGGATCTGCCTGTAAGAAAGTCCTGCAATTTCCGATTGGTGCCCTCTCCCGCTGGGAGAGGGCTATTTTTTGGGTGAGTTTGGACTAGAAAAACGGGGAGTCAAGGGAGTGAATAAATACCGTTTGGTAGAGCCTATAGTGAGTGGCGCGACGGTGACGTAGCTCGGTGCCTGACCGCGATCGCGCTTCACTTGAAAACTCACCACACCCTTGGCTCCGGCTACTGAAAAACCCGGTTCCGACAGAGCACGATACACTCCGTCCCTCGTCGGATCTTGGCTTAATCCTTGAATCAGGGCTTGAGTGGCATCATAGGCAAGGGCAGTTCGCCAACTAATTAGATCTCGTTGCCCCCAAAGGGTGGTTGCCTGCTGCAAAAATGGCGTATTGGTCACATCCACGGGCACTGCTAATGCAATTCCCACGGCTTTGTCTTTGGCAATTTTTGGAACCCGTGGCGTGAACATGCTGTCTCCACCCAAAATGGGGATGCGTCGGTTAGCGCTTTCAATCACTCGAATCGCTTTATCCATCACTTCATTGTCGGGTGCCAGCATGATCACTTCGGCTTTGTTGGCGATCGCCCGATTAACGCTATCTTCAGCATCAAAATCCGGTCGAGACAGGTCAATTTCTTCCGTGATGGTCACATCTGCCACGCCGCTGTAATCTAGGGCTGTTTTGAACTCTTTGGTTAACGATTGGCTGTATTGGCTATTCGGATTATAGAAAATGACCACTCGGCGCTTCTGCAAAGCCCCAACCATATAGTCTTTCAACGCTTTTGCAGTTTGCTGATCAGTCGGCATCGTCCGAAAAATATGGTCGCCAATCTCGCCTAGCTGCATGGCTGAACTCACGGGCGCAATCATCACCAATTGCTGAGCTTGGTAGACCTGGGCAGCGGCAAGACTGGTATCGCTGGTGCCATGTCCGATCACTCCCAACAGGTTGGGATCTTTTGCCAGACTTTCCGCGACCTGTTGGGCAACCTCGCGCTGATTGCTATCATCCGCGATCGCCACTTTCAGCGGCACACCCTGAATTCCGCCCGCCTGATTAATTTCAGTTTGAGCGGCTGCCACACCCCGTAAAACCTCCTGAGCAGAATCCAAAGTACTGCTCAGCGGCACAGCCGCAGCAATCAAATAGGATTTGTTTGACCCAATTCGGGCATTGTTTAAGTAGATCAGCGTTTCAGGATCGCTAGAGTTTTCTACACGCGCAGCTTCTAATGATGCGACGGCTTTGGCATAATTCCCGGCGGCAATGTGATCGATGCCTTGCTGTTTTTGAGAATTTGATGACCACCGATTCAGTTGCTTGCCACCCGTGCTAACGCGATCGCGGTCCAGAGCCGTACTCGGTGCGGTAATCGGGCGGCTAACTTGCCACGGCAAACTATTAGGAGAATCAGCCAAACTGCGAACTAAAATTGCAACCGCCAAAGTGCCCAGGATGGCAAGCCCTACCCGTGCGAGCGACGATTTGTTAGAAGTCACAAACATTCGAGTTAGCTGGCTAGACCCATTTTCGTTCACGACGGTGGGTTCACTGAATAGGGTGGTGGGAGCAGAGATTGCTGCCGGAGACGCGGTCAATAAAGTCGGAGCCGTTGAAATTACCTTTCGTAATGCTTGCAATGCTTCACTCGCCGAGTGATAGCGCTCCATAAAGTGAAAGCGGGTCATTTTATGGAGTACAGCAGCGAGTTCGTCACTCGCGATCGCCTGATCTTGCCAAATCAACTCAGAGGTTTCATAGTCATGAGGCAGTTGGGCGGGATGGCAACCAGTTAAGGCTTGAATGCCGACCATTCCTAGGGAATATAAATCACTACTGAAGCGCGGTCGCCCCAAACATTGCTCACTCGCAGCATAGCCAGCCGTATAAATCGGCATACTTAAGCTCGTTTCACCCGCCGCTTCAGCGACCGTATTCCCAATCGTTTTAACGGCTCCAAAATCGATCAGAACCAGTTTGCTGTCTTGGCGACGGCGAATTAAATTGGCAGGTTTAATATCCCGATGGATCACCCCTTGTGCATGAACATATTCCAAAACATTTAGAACATCTTCCAGTAAAGGGATCACTTCAACTTCACTCAGTTGAATGCCTCTAGCCAATTCAGTGCTAAGCGGGTTTCCTTCAACAAACTCTTGAACTAAATAAAACTGCTGATTTTCCTCGAAATAGGCTAGCAGACGAGGAATTTGGTCGTGCTTTCCTAACTGCTCCAACGTTTCGGCTTCTGCCTGAAACAAGCGTCTGACCTGCTGCAAAATAGCAGTATCACTGCTGTTAAAAGTTAGATGCTTCAGAACGCAGTACGGAGTGCCAGGGCGTTGCGTATCTTCTGCAATGTAGGTATGCCCAAATCCACCGGAGCCTAAAACCTCAATTACCTTGTAGCGGGCACCGATCAGTTCACCTATCATCGTATTCACGGGGTGCAGCAGAATGATGCTTCTGACAGCGAAGCGCTTTTTATCCAAGACTCTATTTTGTCCAAGGACGCTATTTTGTCCAAGACTCTATCGCGACTTTACTTATTCTGCCAGCATAAAAGCTTTGCCAGCATAAAAGGTCAGTTTATCAGACTACTATGAACCCTAGACAACGATGCTGTGCAATCTTTCCTCGTTATGAACCCAATTCCCCTAGCGTTAGACCGCCAGCTTCGTGCGATCGTTCGGCACTGCGGTCTTCAAATTATTCAAATGGCGAGTCAAGAGTTCGAGGTTTTTGAAAAGGGACCGGAAGATTACGTGACAACGATTGATCAAGCACTGGACGCAGAACTTTCGGCAGCATTTTCTCGTTTATTTTCCAATGATGGAGTGATTACAGAGGAAGACATCCAGTCGCGTCAAAAGTTTTACCAAAAGTATGAGCGGCTATGGTGCATTGATCCCCTGGATGGCACGGAGGATTTTATTCAGGGTCGAAGCCACTATTCCGTCATGGTGGGCTTGTTAGAAAACTATCAGCCGATCGCCGGCTGGATTTATGCACCCGCTTTTGACCACCTGTATTATGGCGGGGTTAATTGGGGGCTGTTTCAAACCTCAGCCGATGGGGCACCCACGCCATTGATACCCTCACCCCAAAAGTTTTCAGCCGATTCCTGCCCGATCATGATTGGGCATCGCGATCAAACGCGCTATGGAGCGGCGATCGCGGATCAAATTCCCAATGCAAAGTTTCACTCCCTTGGCAGTTTTGGGCTAAAGGTCTTGGAAGTGATCACTGGGAGAGCAGGGCTATATCTTTACCTCAACGGACGAGTCAAATTGTGGGATACAGCGGGTCCACTGGCGCTGGCAAAAGCGGCAGGACTCACCTGCTGCACATTAGAAGGAGAGCCAATTCGGTTTTCGCCCGATGCGATCGATCCCGATACACTCGCTCATCGTCAGTCCATTGTGATTGGCTGGTCAGACTATGTGGAAGCACTCCGACCTAAGCTAGAAATCGCGGTGAAGCAGGTTGCGAAAAAGTGAGCATTGCATGTCTTTCAAGACTGTTTATACTAATAACTTCCTTATCTTTCCGTTGCTTTTATGCATCAATATAGTTTTGGGAATGCTTAAATTAAGTCACCTGATGGCTATTTGAATAGTCAAGCATGGTTATCCATAAGTGTTCAGGATGCTGGAAGTGTTCAGGATGCTGGTTTTTTGAAGTTCCATTATTCTATTTCAACCATTTTTCATGCAGACCGAAGCGTTTAGTGAGCTTTTCCCGCTATTAATGGCAGCTAACCCAGAAACTCTGGAATGGTTGCTTTCTGTTGCTGTTGAGCATGAATATCCTGCCAATCGGGCGGTGCTGATGGAAGATGCTTGGGGAAATGCAGTCTATTTCATCGTCTCTGGCTGGGTTAAAGTACGTCGATTGTCGGGTTCTAGCGAAGATAATGTTGTGACTCTGGCTATTTTAGGCAAGGGCGACTTTTTTGGGGAAATGGCAATTTTAGATGAATCGCCGCGATCGACCGATGTCAGCGCCCTCTCTAGCGTTAAGCTGATCAGCATTTCAGCCCAGCGATTTATCCAAACCCTGTTTAAAGACCCTCAACTGCACCACCGGATGTTGCAGCTAATGGTGAGGCGGTTGCGGCAGACTAACATCCGTTTTCAACTCCGCCATAAACCACCTGCGGTAAAACTAGCAAACACCCTGGTGGCGCTCGGTGAAAACTATGGACAGGAATCCCATAATGGCACTGAGATCTTTAATATCCCCTCCAAAGATTTGGCAGATGTCAGCGATATTGGTGTGGAAGAAACCGCCAAAATTATGGAAAAGCTAGATAGCAAAGGCTGGATTAAGATCGATCCCGCCAATCAATCCATGTATTTGGTCAATATGAAACAACTGATGCATTTGGCAGGCAAAGTTTAGAGAACTCTTGTAAAGTAATATTACCGTTGTTAGAAAAGCGCAAGCACTGATGAAGCGAGAAGCTTGGAAGCCTGAAGCAGGGGCGCAGTTTGATTCGCCAGAACAATCTGATCATCCCCATTTAGATGAGATTTTGGAGGGTGTGAGTCCTGTAGGGATATCGGTGGAAAGCTTCGCGAACATTTCCCAAATCACTGCTATTCCTCAACCTGTTCAGATGCATTATCAGGTTGCCATGTCTCAGCCTGAATCTCATTTGTTTGAGGTAACGCTGCATGTGAGCGGCTGGCAACAAGCAGGTACGGCGCTTGACTTCAAGATGCCCGTCTGGACTCCTGGCTCCTACCTAGTGCGAGAGTATGCCCGACACCTGCAAAACTTTAGCGCGGTTGGCTCCACGGATTCCCCTTTACCATGGCGTAAGGTAAGCAAAAACCACTGGCAGGTTGATCCCCAAGGCAACAGGGCGCTAACCATCCGCTATCAAATTTATGCCAACGAGCTTTCAGTGCGTACCAATCATTTGGATAGCACTCATGGCTACTTCAATGGAGCAGCGCTATTTTTCTACATTCCCGGATACGAGCAGCAGCCAATTCGGGTCGAGATTATTCCTCCAAAGCCAGATTGGCACGTTGCTACACCGTTGCCAGCCATTGCTGAAGGAGCGAATACGTTTGAGGCGATCGATTTTGATACGCTGGTGGATAGCCCCTTTGAGATTGGTAACCATCAACTCTTTGAGTTTGAGGCACTCGGAAAACCTCATCAGCTTGCTGTTTGGCGGGAGGGCAATCTAGACAGCGATCGCCTAATTCACGACATTCAACGCATTATTCAAGTCGAGGCAAATTTGTTTGGTGGCTTGCCCTACGATCGCTACCTGTTCTTGCTCCATCTTTCATCCCATGGCTTTGGTGGATTAGAACATAAAAACAGTTGCTCCCTAATCTATCAGCGCTTCGGTTTTCACAACAAAGACAAATACGATCGCTTCATTCAACTGGTTGCCCACGAGTTTTTTCACCTGTGGAATGTCAAGCGCATCCGTCCTAAAGCGTTAGAAGTCTTTGATTATGAACAGGAAAATTACACGTCGTCCCTCTGGTTTAGCGAAGGCACCACCAGCTACTACGACTTGATCATTCCTTATCGAGCCGGGATCTACGATATTCGTACCTATCTCAATGCGCTGAGTAAAGAGATCAGTCGCTTCCTAACCACTCCCGGAAGATTGGTGCAGCCATTGGCAGAATCCAGCTTTGATGCTTGGGTTAAGCTCTATCGGCAAGATGCCAACAGCCCCAATAACCAGATGTCTTACTATCTCAAAGGGGAAATGGTGTCATTGCTGCTGGACTTGCAGATTCGATCGCGCCATAGCAACAAGCGATCGTTTGATGATGTGCTGCGCTTGTTGTGGGAGCAATTTGGGAAACCCGAAATTGGCTTCACCCCAGAGCAACTTCAGCAAACGATTGAATCAGTGGCAGGTCTAGACCTTAGCAATTTCTTCCATCACACGCTCCACACCACCGAAGAACTGCCCTTTGACCAATATCTGGAACCGTTTGGACTGCGGCTTTTGCCCGATCGCGATGATAGCCTCCCAGTTGTCGGGTTCACCCTAAAAACAGAACACGGTCGGGAAGTGATCAAGTTTGTGGAAAGTGGCTCTCCGGCTCAGCAAGCTGGGATGGATGCAGGCGATGAACTGCTGGCAATCAACGGCATCCGCGTTAGTGCGGATCAATTGAGCGATCGCCTGCGGAACCATCAATCCGGTGATTCGCTGCAAGTTGCCTGGTTCCATCAAGATGAATTGCGCCAAGCGACGCTAACCTTGGCAGAGCCGCGCCCCACTCGCTTTCAACTTATCCCCTGCGATCGCCCCACCCGAAAACAAGAGCAACTCTTCCACGGCTGGCTAGGGGTTTCTCTAGGCGAAATCATGTAGGCGATCGCTATCAATTGCTGCGTAACAATGAAAAAAGAGTCCATCGCAGTATTTAAGCAACTGGAATGATTAGCTACCAATTTCCGCCTGATTTTCTGTGGGGTACAGCAACTTCCGCCTACCAAATTGAAGGTGCAGCCAACGAAGGTGGACGCAAGCCGAGCGTGTGGGATGTGTTCAGCAGGATTCCAGGGCGAACAGTAAATGGCGACACTGGAGCCGTTGCCAATGACCACTATCACCGCTACGAAAGCGATGTGAAGTGGATGGCGGAACTGGGCGTGAAACACTATCGCTTTAGCATTGCTTGGTCGCGAGTAGTTCCGGATGGGCGGGGGCAGGTGAATGAAACGGGTGTGGATTTTTATCGGAGGTTGTGCGATCGCCTACTAGAAAATGGCATCACTCCCCACGCTACACTGTTTCACTGGGACAGCCCCCACGCCTTAGAAAAGCGCTATGGATCGTGGCGCAGTCGGGAAATGGCAAAGGATTTTGCCGACTATTGCACGGCTACAGTCCACCGACTGGGCGATCGCGTTGCCCACTGGATGACCCTAAATGAAATCGCTTGCTTCACCCATCTTGGCTACGACGTAGGTAAAGTACCCGAACTTGCCCCTGGCTCTCGCGTTTGGCGCAAAAAAGATGTCTGGCAAACTTCCCATCATGCGTTGCTCGCCCATGGGCTAGGCTGTCAGGCAATTCGCGCTGCCTCGCCCCGCCCCTGCTCCATTGCATTAGTCGATAATCCTGCAATCACCGTGCCGCTGACAGAATCTCCAGCAGACATTGCCGCTGCTCAACAAGCGTTTCATACTAGCTGGGTGAATGGAGGCATCATTTTCCCAGCATTAACGGGGCGGTATGACGAAGCATTTTTGCAAAGCCTGGGCAGAGAGGCTCCGACGATTCGTTCGGGGGATTTAGAGACCATTCATCAGCCGTTGGATGTGCTCGGACTGAATATTTATACGGGAAGTCACATTCGGGCTAGTGAAAATGCACCCGGCTATGAGTATGTGAATTATCCCAAAGGCTATCCCCGGTTTCATATGCCTTGGCTGTGGATGGTGCCAGAGTCTATCTATTGGGGCGTGAAACATGTGGCAGAAGTGCTAAAACGTCCAGAATTGCCGATATTGATTACTGAGAATGGCTGCGCTGCTCAGGATGAATTGACTCAGCAGGGCGAAATTTTGGACAGCGATCGCATCCTATATCTCCGTCAATATTTGCAATCTGCCCATCGTGCCGTTGCAGAAGGCTATCCACTCAAGGGCTATTTTCTCTGGAGCCTGATGGATAACTTTGAGTGGTCGTGGGGCTGCGATCGCCGCTTTGGCATTCTTTACAACGACTTCAAAACCCAGCAGCGCAAACCCAAAGCCAGCTTTCACTGGTATGCCGAATGTATTCGCCAGAATCGGGCTGTGTGAGATAACTGGATTACAACACGTTCAATGAGTGCTGCTTTCTCTCAAATATGAGAATGGTTAGTTACAATCACCCGATTTTCTTT
>JBGTAZ010000304.1:0-9812 GCA_041749615.1 Leptolyngbyaceae cyanobacterium
GTCGATGAATTGACGACCGCAGTTAACGCAGATGTGATTTTGTTTACCTCTGCGATTGCCGTTCTTACGAATATGCGTAGACTTACACTCAGGACACTGCATTAATTTCGATCTCCACTCATCCCCCTATTATGCAATGCCTATCTCTGCAATTAGAGGGAGGCGTACTGATCAAAATCAGCCAACGTTAGCAATAATGACCTGTCCAATTTCTTGAGGGGTCGCACCGATCTCCAGTATTGCCCGGATCAATAGTTCAATCGAAACTGAAGCATCCCCATTTTCTGCATTCGCAATCCTGGGCTGACTAGAGTGAAGTTTTTCTGCTAATTCAGCTTGGCTCATCATTTTTTGCCTGCGTTCCTTTAGATATTGACTGAGGGCTAACTTGATCTCAATCAAAGCAGTTTCTTCTGAAGTTAGCTCTAAGAAATCGGAAACAGTGCCAACTTTCCAACCTTTCGCCTCTAAGCGCTCTTTTTTAGCCTGATCCATGATTAAACCTCCATATCTCTGTCATATTTCCTCAGCCGTTTTTGCAGATACCCATGATGGTAAGACTTGCCGCTGCATACCGTTAGAGTATCGTCGAGTGGAGTGGGTGAGAGAAGTCGGGCGATCGCGTCAAGTTTCTCTGCTCAGGCGATCGTAAAATGCCTTAAAAGCTATTTGATCCAATAAATATTTTTCTCTTGCTAATTACTATTTTATGTGGCACAGCATTGATCGATAGTGACGGTATCATGCAGGGCATACTGGAAACGCCGAGCAGCGATCGCGGAGTTTTTGACAGCAACTATGAAGCAAGCGGCACATCAGGGTATTAACACAGTATCTTCACCGTCTCACTTACAAGTATTCTTTGATTGCTCTAGCGATGTCATCCTTGAGCATGACTCAACCCTTAAATGTTCAGCCATCAATCCAGCGGGAGTTTCCCTGTTGCAAATCTCGCCGCAGGATTTTATTGGTAAAACTAGCCAAGAATGGATTGACCAAAATTTAACCTCTTTATGGCATTCATCATTTTTCCAGGAGCTATCAACTTGCCTGAAACAGGTGCTACAAAGCGGCATACGGCTTCAACATCTGCATGAGATGACTGGGGAGCAGGAGACTCGTTTTTATGAGTTTTCCTACACGCCGATTCACGACAACACGGGCATTATCGCGATCGTCAGCGTAGGACGGGATGTCACTGCTGCTCAGATGCGGCAAAAACAGGTTGACCAAGTTTTACGAAGGGCGCAAACCAGGCTGCTATCACTAATCAGAATGATTAATTCCTGCAACATTGCTCACGAATCGCTACGGCAGCGAGAAGCGGTGCTGCAAACCATTTTGGATAGTATGCCCCAATACATTTTTTGGAAGGATGCTCAGTCGGTTTATCAGGGCTGTAATCGTCAGTGGGCAGAGTTAGTAGGCATTACCGAAGCTCATGAAATTGTGGGTAAAACAGACTACTCCTTTGCCTGGAGTCAAGAAGATGCTGACAGTTATCGAGCCTTTGATCGCGCGGTGATCCTTAGCGGAGCGCCCCGACTGCATGTATTGACTTCTCGACTGCATGTGAATGGAGAGCAAATTTGGTTTAACGGAAACAAAATCCCAATTCAAGGAAGCGATGGGGAGGGCATGGGAATTCTTTGTATGTTTGAAAATATTAGCGATCGCCAACGGGCAAACGAACTGAATAAAAGTGCCGAACTCCTGCAATTAGTTCTTGACAATATTCCCCAAGCATTGTTCTGGAAAGATAGAGAATTGGTGTATCTGGGCTGCAATCGTAATTGGGGCAAGGCGGCAGGTCTTGAAAACCCGCTAGAAGTGGTTGGAAAGACCGATTACGATCTGATTTGGAAAGAGGAAGCCGACCTGTACCGCGAACAAGATCGCCAGGTGATGGAAACGGATACTCCTGTTTTGCATCTGATTGAACACCGTCATAATGCGGATGAGCAGGAAGCCTGGATTGATGTCAACAAGATTCCCATTCACGATGCCGAGGGCAATGTGATTGGCATCTTGGGCACGATCGAAGATGTTACGGAGCGCAAACTGGCTGAAATTGCCTTGCAAAAATCGGAAGCTCGGTTACGTCAACAAACCGAGCAACTGGAGCAAACTCTCCGCGAACTGCAACAGGCACAAGCACAGTTGGTGCAAACCGAAAAGATGTCAAGCTTGGGGCAATTGGTGGCAGGGGTTGCCCATGAAATCAATAACCCAGTCAATTTTATCTATGGCAATGTCAACTATGCTCACGACTACACTCAAGAGTTGCTGGGTCTGATTCAGCTTTATCAGCAGCATTACCCCAACCCTGCGCCAGCCGTTCAGCAAGAAATTGACGCGATCGACCTAGATTTTCTGTTGGAAGATTTGCCTAAGAGCCTATCTTCTATGAGATTGGGGGCTGAACGCATTCAAACCATTGTTTTGGCGCTCCGCAACTTCTCGCGCATGGATGAGGCAGCAGTGAAAGTGGTGGATATTCACGAGGGGATTGACAGCACGCTGATGATTTTGCACAGCCGCCTCAAAGTTAGTCCGGCTGCTTCTGGAATCACAGTCATTAAAGAATATGGAAATCTGCCGAATGTGGAATGCTACGCAGGGCAACTCAATCAGGTATTTATGAATATTTTGGCAAATGCGATCGATGCGTTAGAGGAGGGATTCGGGGGGCGCTGTCAGGGATCAGGAGAAAGCACCTCACCTCCGACTATTCGCATTCGTACTGAAATGACCAACACTCAGCAGGTGCGAATTTGCATTGGCGACAATGGCTTGGGCATGACGGAAGAAGTCCGAAATCGCCTGTTTGATCCGTTTTTTACCACTAAGGAAGTGGGCAAAGGAACGGGGCTAGGACTCTCAATCAGCTATCAAATTGTTGTGGATCGGCACAAAGGCAGCTTGCAGTGTTTTTCGGAAATGGGGCAAGGCTGTGAATTTTGGGTTGAGGTGCCCCTAACCCAAAATCTGCCAGAAGACGGCAATCTCACCCAGGCTGATTACTCCCAGACTGATTACTCCCAGACTGATTACTCATTGGCAGAGTCAACACGCGACCTGGCTTAATGGAGCCTATTTTTCCCTGCGTTAGTTTTGCCAACCGCGCCAAGGGCTAATTTCTATGGCACCTTCTGGCGGGGTAAACACAACTTGATAGAGGGCGAGGGGTTCTTGAACCGGGGTAGTCTTCCCGTCTGTGATTAACTTGCCCAGTTTGCTTAATGGGGTCTCTTGGGCATAGCGAGCCGCCGCATCGTTTTCGGCAGTGTAGTCCACCACGCTGCCGTCTGCCTTAACCCGCACCTTGTAAATTAGGTCTTCGCTAAAATTGGGGGCAGTTGCCCAGCCTTGATTAATTTGGCTCCTCAGTTTTGGCAAAATTGCTTCTAGCTTGGCGGATTCCGTGATTTCGGTAATGCCGCTGATCGGCGAGGTCGTTGCCTGCTTCCAGGGTTCGACTTCTAAGCCGCCGCTGGGTGTGAAGACTACTTTGAAGCGGGCTAGTGGGTCGGTCGCGGGGCGATCGCCCTGACGAGCCACCAAGCCAAGCAAGGGTGTTTTAGCAGAGTTCTCCAAAGCGATTGAATCTACTGGTTTATAGCCCAAAATTTCACCATCTTTGCCCACGCCAACCTGATAGATCAAGTCTTGAGAAATGGCAGATTTGGTTGTCCACTGCGGCTCAATTCTTTCACGAAGTTGCTTGCCTAGCTGATCTAACGTGGCGCTATCCGTAATTTCGGGAGCCGCTACCAGTGCCGCCTCCAGCTTTCTTAGATCGGCAATAGGAGTAGGGCTAGGGTTGGAACTCACCGCAGCACTGGGCGATGGACTGGGTTGACTTGGAACCGGGGTGGGCGATGCCGAGGGCGCTGGAGTGAGTTTGTTTGTCGTCTCGCCCGATCGCACCGGGTACAGATCCTGCGGCGGTTCCACTTTCGGAACAGGCAGTAACGAGAAGGCGAAAGCCGCCGCCGCTAAGCTAGCCAGCCCGATCGCCGCTGGCACAACTTGCTTGGTCGCGGTTTCAGTTTTGGCAATTTCTTTGCGCGACAGGGGCTTGAGGTGAAGCGATAAATCGGGCAGGGTTTGCGTATCTGCCAGGAGTTGATCGATCGCTTCTACTAGATCAAACAATTCGACCGTGCTGAGATCGATCTGGTTTGGGCTAGGGTTGTTTGGGCTAGGGACAGTGAGGGTTGTGCTGCTATCCAACATCATCGGCGATCGCAAACTGAGGCGATGGGTATTGTCATTCACCCGCTCAAGTTGTACCAGCCCTGTAGTCGCTTGCTTGGGCAACCTTGTTGCGTGCAGTCCACTCAAAAACTCTTGCGCGTACTGACTCACAACCGCGACTAAACTATCTAAAAACTCTCGTCCGCCCGTTAAGGGCTTTTCCAATCGCGCCAACCGACATTCCGCATTGATCAAAATAGACAGCAACGGACGAAATTCGGTGGAATTCAACACCAAGGTATCACTAAAGCCTTCTAGCATCAGGCTACAGTTGGGCAGGCTATATAAACGCTGAATGGTTGTCATGCCACTTCTCCATCAAACAAGCTAAACCAAAATCGCTGAATTCCATAGGTGCCTGTGCAGAATAAAAGTTGCGACAGGAGGTTGAGGGCAAGCTGATTCAGCTTTTCATCCGAGTAATTATCAGCCACAGCGGCGCGACGTGGGTCCATCCGCGATCGGAAATGGGCGCGAAACCTCTCCAAATAGTCATTGAGGCGAAAGTGATGTTCCATAGACAACTGTTTTTCAGCCAGTTGATCATAGGCAATTAACAACTGCCGAATTAACACCGTTAATTGTCGTGACAGAGAACAGCCGACAATCACCAGCGCTTTGGCTTCTGTTAAGGTCAGGTCTCGGCGCTGACAATGGCGGCGGAGCGGATTGGTGTTACGCAACCGCCATAGGGTTACCCGGTCTTTAATAATTTCTTCCAGTTCTAGCTCTTTTGAGGTTTGGAGAATGGCTTCCGATCCATCCAGTTCTAATGCTTCGATCGCGAGTAGCAATAGATCAATTTCGATCCGCGCTCGCCGGGGACAGGTTTGATCGGCAATCGGTGGATCGGGCAAGCTAGCCAAAATGACGGGGGGAGAAGACTGGACGACTGGACTATTCAACTGCATCACGCTCACAAAAGACGGTGTTTCTTATTCGCTAGCACAAGCCAAGTTCAAACGGATAGGACAAGGCACTCAGTCGCATTCTATCGAAATCGGTGCATTTCAGGATAACCCTATTCTCGCGGTTGACTACAAGATCATTCAAGGTTGCCAGAGATAGTTGACTAAAACGGGTTCGTTGTTTTATGGAGCGGTAGCTCAACCACAAAGCGGGTCAGGCGATCGCAACTGGTAGCCTGAATCTTTCCGCCTAGGGGTTCCACCAGTTTTTTAACTAGCGCCAACCCTAGCCCCGTACCACCATGCTTCCACGGATCATTATTGGGAATCCGATAAAACTTATCAAAAATATGGGTAAGTTGCTCCGGCGAAATTTCTACCCCAGAATTGCTAATTTGAAAACTCCAGCTTGGTTTTGGAGACGCGATCGCCGTAGTGGTTGGCAGTAGCCCCCAATTTTCGGCGGACATCGCCCTATTGACCTGTAAAGATTCTTTGCTCAGAGCGGCGGCTTCTGGCTGAATTAGCTGAACTGATAAGGTGATTGTCTCACCAGTCGGTGTGTATTTACAGGCGTTACTGAGTAATTCGCTCAGAATTCGCTCCAACCGGGAAGAATCGGTGATCAAAGAGGGCAAGCCGGGTGGCAAGTCTACCTGAAAAATTTGGTTTTGACTGCGGGCGCGTTCTAAAAAGGGCTGCACCAGCTTGAGTGTCCACGTGGCAAGGTCTACTGTTTGCCAAAGAGGGGGATCATCCCCAGTTTCTAACCGCGATAGATCCAGCAAATCATTAATTAAACTAATCTCTCGCTGGCATTCATTTTTTAAGATTTGAAAATACCGGACTAGAGGACTAGCGGGATTGTCTAATAAATGTTGACTTTCTAGGTTGATTTCTAACATTTGAGTTGCCAGTTTGATGTTAGAGATTGGCGTTCGCAGTTCATGGGATACCGTACTCAAAAAATCGTCTTTGAGCAGATTTACGGTTTCTAGGGCTTCAACTTGAGCCTGAGCTTTCTGGTAAAGTCTTGCTTGGCGAATGGCGATCGCGCATTGATTCGCCACCTGCTGCACCAGTCGAATATCTTGGTCATTGAAAGCACGGTATTTTTGACTGACCAGCCACAAATCGCCTAGCACGCCTTGATCATCCAAAATGGGACAGGCAAGCATGGCGACATGCCCCCGGAGCGGATTGGGCACTAAGGAGCAAAACTGGAAATAATAGCCCTGAAGCAATTGGCGATAGCCTTCAGGAAAATTATCCATAATCACCGTGCGCCCTTGCAAAGGCACCATGGAATCGGTGTATTCGTAGGAGACTTTGGACGTGCGGTTTTCCAGGTCGTAGATCGCGGCATTGCAGCCGGTTACCCTAATGCTGATCGCCAGTTCCTGCACGGCAGTTTGCAAAATTTGATCTTCATCCAAATTGTCCCGCACGCGATCGGTAATTCGCTTTAGGGTGGCTTCAAATTCTGAGGCAAGCTGTAATTCTGCCGTGCGAATTTGCACTTGGCGCTCTAATTCTGCGTTGGCGCGCTGCACCTGCTGATAGGTTTCGGATTGTTCAATGGCTTTGCCCACTTGAGAGGTTAATTGCTCTAAGCAGTCCACTTCAAAGGGTGCCCACGGGCGAGGGGTGCAGCAGTGATGGATAACGAGTAGCCCCCATAGTTGCCCTTGGTGCAAAATGGGCAGGGTTAAAATAGCCCTCACCTGAAGGGTTTCTAAAAAGGCGAAGTAGCAGGGTGTCAGGTTGGCGGTGTGAATATCGGCGATCGCGGTGATCTGCCCTTGTTGATAACGGGTCAGAGATCCATCGGCAAAGCAGGGATCGTCAAAGGTTTTGCCAATCAGAGTATCCCACCCCAACGCAATGGATTCGGTTGAAATAGTGCCGCTCCAGTTGGGGCGAAACCGAAACACCATGACGCGATCGGTCTGCAAAAAATCACGAACGCCGTTCGCATAAAGGGTGAAAATTTGCTTCAAATCGAGCGATTCGCGAATTTGGTTGGCAGTTTGGGTGAGTCGCTGGGTTTGTTCTGCTTGCTGTGCCCGAATGGCTTCTGCCTGTTTCTGGGCTGTGACATCTTCAATCACATACAACATACAAGGCGGCTGGTTGTCTTCAAGCTGGCTGTCTTCAAGCTGGTTTTCTTCAGGCAGCAGCACGCGCACGATTTTCAGAGTTTTGTGTTTTCCAGGGGGCTGTTCGATCGCTTCTTCAACCGTTTGCACTCCTTGCTGCAACAGGGCGCGATCGCACTCTTCCAGGCGATCGACGAACGGCAGCGGCAAAAAATCATGCAGGGTTCTGCCAATTATCTGTTCCGCAGCAACGCCAAACAGTAATTCTGCCTGGTGGTTCCACACTGTGATGATGCCATTCTGCCCTGCTTTGATAAACACAGCGGTGGGAAAATGTTGATAGGGGTGTTGCGCTAAGTCGTAGGGAGAAGCATGAATTTTAGTCACAGATGGCAATCGTGGCTGTTGAACCAGAGCAGATAATTCTCCAATAGTGGGGGGATGCGAACCAATATTCAACCGTTGATTTGCTGAATGGTCATGGTTCATAATTTGGCAACCGAAATCCCACTAACATCGACAAAAAATAGTTTCTGTCAAGAACCAGGGAGATTTGAACGATATTTATGATTCTCCCTCCCTCTTCTCTAGTGACTATTCTCTAGTCACTTTGTTAAGACTAACTATTTGCGCTCTTTTATGCCACCCCTGAACAAGAATGATCTATCTGTCGCACGTTTGCATACTGGGCAAGCGAGAGGCTACTAAGCGATCCATCCAGGCTTCTAGATAGGTTTGGTTGGTCTGCTGCTGATCTGGGTCTGTGGTGTCGATGGGGTGAGGCATTAATCCCAAAATGGCGGCAGTTGTCACACAAAACATAGATTTTTGAAAGCTGACGCAAATCAACACCCGCAGGTCTTCTTCACCCCTAGGCGATCGCTGATAAATTTGGTGCAGATAGTCGGGCAGATAATGGCGCATATCCTGCATCAACAGGGTGGGAGGAATGCCTGAACCCCCTATCGGTAGGGGGTCGGCATACAGTGCCCCGTAGTTGAAGCGACTGGGATCGGGAGAAATTTGGCAGGCTTGGGCGTTATAGGAAATGGTGCCCATGAAGGGAAACGAGCGGAAAAACACCGCTTCGATGTAGGGTACGGCGGTATCCATTAAAAACGTGATTCCGGCAGACTTGGGAATGATGTCGTAGGTTTCATCCCCAATTTTGACGGTGTAGGTGATCGGTTGGTTGGCGGCTTTGACGATCTCCGCCAAAATATGGGCAACTACATCGGGAATGGTTTTAATTTCCCCTTGGTCATAGCGATCGGACAAGCTGAGAAACATGGCGCTCATCACGTTCCAAAACTGCCCTAGGGCGCTGTAATAGGCTAACTGCCGGATTTGTTCTGGCAAAAACTCAGAGAACGTGTTGGAAAGCCCTTGCATCAAAAAGTTGCCGTTTAGCTTTGCCGCGATCGCTTGCTGTGCCCGTTCGCTAAACTCCGGTGTATCTAAGTAAGCGTCTAACTTGCCGCCACCGTGATATAGCATTGCCTTCATGCAATATTCCGCAAATTCGTAGTTGATGCGATCGTGCCACCAATGTTTCAGCAGCTTGTTGAACGACACTTCACCATTAAAGTATTTGAAAAATGGAAAAAGTTCTAAAAACTGATGCTCTGAAATGTAGGTAAGATTTCTCCAATAGGCATCCAGCACGATGCCATAGCTCTTGAGGATGCCAACGACCTCAATCACGTTTTCTGGCGAATCGGGCAGCAAGGCTCCTCCTGCTTGCAGCCGCTGAATAATCTCGGTTAAGGGGTGGCTAGGATGAGACGTTTTAGGGGCGATCGTCATGTTCATAGAGTTGCGGAGGCTGAAGAGTAAATTGGGATATCGGCTTTAAGGAGTCTTGGCGGCAGTGAAGCGAGCGGTAGGGCTGACAAACGGCAGGAGAACTGCTGCATTTTTGAGCGGTTTCGGGGCGCTTGAGATCGCGATCGCGGGTGAGAGCAGGGCTGTGGTCGTTTCACTCCAGTACACCAGCCAATTAGGCTGCAAACCAAGTACCACGATCAAGAGCGCTAAAGCAAAGCCAGGTAATCGCTCTGACCAATAGACTCTAGGTAAATTAGCAAACTGTTCAGGCAAGCGTCCAAAAAAGGTGCGATTCACCAACAGCAGAAAATAGACCGCTGTTAGCCCCGTTCCGATCATAGAAATAAGAGTTTGCACCGGAAAAACCGGAAAGCTGCCCCGGAAGATCAAAAACTCAGAGATAAAACCTGTCATTCCCGGAATTCCGGCACTTGCCATCACCCCTATGACCATGAGGGAACCGATAATAGGCATTCCTCGCTCAGGATTGAGCAATCCTCTAAGAATGTTAATATCGCGGGTGCCCGTCTTCTGATAAACGACCCCCACTAACAAAAACAACATGGCAGAAATCAGCCCGTGGCTAACCATTTGAAACACCGTGCCCAGAATACTCAAAGGGGTTGCAGCGGCTCCCGCCAGTAAAACATAGCCCATGTGTGCGAGGGAACTGTAGGCAACCATCTTTTTCATATCGGTTTGGGCGATCGCGGCAAAG
>JBGTAZ010000305.1:0-9870 GCA_041749615.1 Leptolyngbyaceae cyanobacterium
CGCTCTTGGGCAATGACGGCCTTCCGCAACTCAGGTTTTGATTCTTTGACCAAAGCCATGCGCTTATTCAAGCATGACCTCCCAAAACTCCTTTCCTTTCTTTAGAGAATCAACCCTACCCCAGAATTGGGGGATTTAGGGTAGGGTTGATTCTCTTACAAAGAAATAATCTTGGAAGCCTTATTCTCTGGCTTACCTCCGGAAGAGGTTGAACCAAAAACTGGGACTTACAATGATTTACTTTCAGTAGAGAATCAACCCTAGGGATTTAGGGGGCTTACAGAGTTTGCAAGCGTGGCACATTCATCTGAAAACGGCTGTAATCCATCAATTCAACCCTGACAGACCACTAGACAGCATAGCGAGTCGCGCCGGAAGTCTAACGATCCTAAGCACCTAATAACGGCTCTAATTGTGGCGGACGTTCGCTGAATTACCGACGAAAATCAGCCCATCTGGGATACTGGCTGATAATTGTTGTTTCTTGCGGAAGACTTTATGCAGTTGTTCGCCCATCGCACGAAGATTGTTGCAACGATTGGCCCCGCGAGTAGTTCTCCCGATATTGTTCGCAAAATGCTGCTGGCTGGCATGAATGTGGCGCGGCTCAATTTTTCCCATGGCAGCTATGATTCCCATGCCAAGAATATTCAAATGCTGCGATCGCTTGCCGCAGAGCTTGAAATGCCGCTGCCGCTGCTGCAAGATTTGCAAGGTCCCAAAATTCGGGTGGGTGAGTTGCCAGCCGCCGGGATTCCGCTAATCGTGGGCGAAAAGCTAACCCTCGTGCCGATCGCCGATTACACCGGGCAACCCAATACCGTCAGCATCGACTATCCCTACATGGCAGAAGAAGCCGAACCAGGAACTCAGATCCTCATTGCCGATGGGTTGATGGAATTGCGGGTAGAGCAAATCAATGGAACCGCTGTGCAGTGCAGTGTGGTTGAAGGCGGCACCCTCACCAGCCACAAAGGAGTGAACCTGCCCTCTTTAAACTTGCGCTTGCCATCGATGACTGACAAAGATAAGCAAGATTTGGAGTTTGGCGTTGCTCAGGGCGTGGATATTATCTCCCTGAGTTTTGTGCGGAGAGCCGAAGATGTTCAAGAGCTAAAGGCGTTGCTGCGATCGCTGGGAGCCGATATTCCCGTGTTGGCAAAAATTGAGAAGCCGCAAGCCGTGGCAAATATTCAAGCGATCGTCAATGAAGTGGATGCCATCATGGTGGCGCGGGGTGATTTGGGCGTGGAAATGCGTCCTGAAAAAGTTCCGGTGATCCAAAAGCAAATTATTCGCTTGTGCAATCAGAAGGGCATTCCAGTCATCACAGCCACTCAAATGCTGGAAAGTATGATTCACAATGCGCGCCCAACGAGGGCGGAAGCCAGCGATGTTGCCAATGCGATTATTGATGGCACTGATGCAGTTATGTTGTCTGGCGAGTCGGCAGTGGGCGAGTTTCCGGTGCAGGCGATCGAAATGCTTGCCCGCATTGCCACAGAAATTGAACCGACTATTCACTTTCCCAACTTGCCACCCAATGAAATTGATGAAACCCACGCCATCAGTGAAGCACTGAATGTAATTGATGAAACCTTAAATTTGCACTGCATCTGCGCCATCACTTCAACGGGCTTTACGGCTGCCCTTGCTGCCTCGGAGCGTCCTCGTGCCCCGATTGTTGCGTTCACTTCAGATAACAAAGCGTACCATCGGCTTAACCTGATTTGGGGAGTCAAGCCGATTTTACTGCAAACCTCAATCACATCCATGGATGATGTGACGCAATATGTGGAAGAGGCGCTCTATCAAAGGGGGATGGCATCTCCAGGAGACAAGGTGTTGATTATTGGCGGCACCCCCATTCAAACGGCAACGACGACTGATTTTCTTAAAATTTATACGTTGCAGTGAGAGTCGTTACGCGATGGGCGACTGTTCTACTGACCCTAGGCGCGATTAGAATTAGAAATCGGAGGTCTCGAAGACTTTCGATTTCTAATTCCCTCTATAGTCCTAAACATGAAACGATACATTGCCCAGATCAGTGGAATGGCATTGTTCTGGATGGGTGTGATCAGCACCGCCCCGGCACACGCCCAGGAGATCACACCCGAAGCCATTGCAGCGCGCTACACTGCCGCCACCCGATCAGGCGATTGGTCTAGTGTCGCTCAATTAATGCATCCTGAAGCCCTTAGCCAGTTTCAGACGATGTTCGCCCCATTGGTTGCGGCGGAGCCACAAAAGGTCGGTACCTCATTTTTTGGGGTTCGCAGTAAGCAAGAGTACGACAAACTGTCTAGAGTTGAGGTGTTTGAGCGGTTTATGCGTGCCTTGAGCAAACAGATACCAGGGATGGCGATCGCCCTCGACACCTCTGACCTGAAGATTATCGGACATGTGCGAGAACAGCCAGATCTTGCCCATATCGTTTATCGAATGAACACGCAGCTTGAAGGTATCAAGATCTCAAAGACCTCTGTGATGACCTTAAAAAAAGACGGGCAGTCTTGGAAGGCTTTATTGTTAGGCAACATTGAAGGACTCGCCGCCGCCTTATCCCGCCCCCAACTCTCCCCAGACAAATCACTCCAGCACCCGCGCAATTAGTGAGCGTTTCCTCCGCGCTTCTTTGATCCTTGAGACGTAATACCGTTTTGAATTTTGAGTTTTGAGTTGCAAGACAAAGAAACATTGCCGCTTCCAGTAGATCTGCTGTCGCGTTTCAATTTCAAATTGGTGTAAGGAATAACGAACCGTTGTGGTCTTGACCTTTCCTAGTGGTGTTAATCCGTTTACCAGTGGGCTGCGTATACCAATCACAAGCGTCCTAAAGTGCTAATTTCACGCCCAGCCCTCAGTTCGCTGACCCTATCCAAAACATCATCAACGCTATGTTCAATCGTTTGTTTGCGTCTCGTCGCCTGCTCCGCAATATTTCCCTGATTTCGCTGATTGCGGTGGCGTTTGCCTATGGTGCCTCTCGCATGGCGTTTTCGAGTGCTGCCCGCGATCGCCCCGCTGCGATTGTGGCAGGAAAAGCGCTTGAGCCTGCGATCGATATTTCAGCTTCCACGGTTCAAGGAAAGCAGACCGCTATTCTTGCTGGAGGCTGCTTTTGGGGAGTGGAAGCTGTTTTTGAGCAGTTGAAAGGCGTTTCTGATGTGGTTTCGGGTTTTTCTGGAGGGGATGCTGCCACCGCAAACTATGAGAGAGTCAGTTCTGGGCAAACCGGGCACGCTGAAGCTGTGAAAATCACCTACGATCCCGCGCAGATTTCCTATGGGCAGCTTCTCAAGGTCTACTTTTTGGTTGCGCACGATCCCACTCAACTCAACCGCCAAGGTCCCGATTTGGGCACCCAATATCGCTCGGCGATTTTTGTAGACAATGCTGAGCAAAAGCGCGTTGCCCAAGCCTATATCGCTCAGCTTGATAAAACCAAGGTTTTCTCTACTCCAATTGTGACTCAGTTGCTTCCTGCTGCTAATTTTTATGCGGCTGAGGAGTCTCATCAGAACTTTATTGATCGCAATCCCAACTATCCCTATGTAGTGATACACGACTTGCCCAAGCTTGAGCAGTTGAAGCAGCAGTATCCAGATTTGTCTAAGCCAGATTTGTCTAAATAAGTTGATCAACGGGGGCTTTATCAAACGATGGATGACCGCGATCGCGCAATTGGGCAGCGATCGCCGTCAAATCATCGTCTCAACCCATAGCCGCAAATCCCGCAATGCTTTGGGTAAGCCTTCCACATCGCTTTGGTCGATGAACTGTAAGATTCTGCCTGCTGGGAGAAACGGAAAGGCAAGCCCATGATCTTCTTCTATGTAGCGATCGCCCTGCAAATAGTGAATAAACAGTTTTCCCTTCAGAAAAGTTTCACCCGGTTTGCTGATGTAGCGCCACACCTCTGGAATGCCCAATTTGGCGTAAATCTCAAATTTATTGAACGAACTGCGAGAAAGCTCTACTTCTAAGATCAAATCGGGTGGAGGATCAACGGCGAGATTAATGACAGCTTTTCCATCCATGCGATCGCAGTTTTGAATGTAGTAGCCTGCGTCTGGTTCTGCGCCAATTTGCAAATCTTCGCGCTTCAAGGTCGGCGCTTTGTAGCTCGTAATCGACTGCTCCAGTTCGTCGGTGACAACCAATAGCAAAGACTCAATTAGTTTCTGACAGCGATCGTGTTCTTCTAACGGATTCATCATTTCCAGACGACCGCGATCGAAGGTAAATCGGGCGGTGCGACCATCTGCCATTTCTGCTAGTAACGCCTCATACTTTTGCCAGTTTACCTTGGGCAACACCGTCCGATATTCGCTAGGAGCAGGGGTTTTCATTCAACACATTCCTTAGACCGCAGTCCGGCAAGCTTATCGAATATTCGATAATATATCAGTCGTTCAATTCATTGGCACTCCGAACCCCGTTCGCATAGCGTCTCCGTAGCTTCTGCTTCCCGCAGGGTAGTAGTTACTCCGAACTCTTCCGAACTCCGAACTCAAAATCTATCCACCTGCCTTTTGGCGCTGATAAAGCTCTTTAAATCGCCGCTGCTGTTGATTGTGATCGACAATGGGGGCGGGATAATTGGCGCGATCGCGATCGCCAGAATTGAGATTGCCGCTGACCAAATCGGCAGTATCCACGCTCCGCAATTCGGGTAGCCACTCACGAATGTATTCCGCTTCCGCATCAAACTTTTTAGCTTGACTCGCCGGGTTGAAAATTCGCAGGGGTTTCGGGTCCATGCCGCTGGAAGCGCTCCACTGCCAACCGCCGTTATTGGCAGATAAATCGCCATCAATCAACCGCTGCATAAAATATTGTTCGCCCCACTGCCAGTTGATGATCAAATCTTTTGTTAAGAAGCTAGCCACAATCATCCGGCAGCGATTATGCATCCAACCCGATTCATTCATCTGACGCATGGCAGCATCCACAATTGGGTAGCCCGTTCTGCCGTCACACCACGCTTGAAACTGATCCTCGTTATTTTCCCAGGGAAATTCTTTGAATGGAGCGCGGTACGGTCCCTCTGCTAGTTCGGGAAAGGCATAGAGGGCGTGTTGATAAAACTCCCGCCATGCTAACTCTTGCCGCCAAACCCGAATGCCATCACGGGCTTCATCGCTACGGGCGTGTTTTTCAACCTCAAGGGTGGCTGCCCAGAGAGTGCGAATGCCGATCGCGCCAAACTTCAAGGCAGCACTCAGTTGAGACGTACCAGGATTGGCTGGAAAATTCCGCTGTTCGCTGTAGTCTGAAATTGCGCGATCGCAAAAATCCTCCAGTCTTGACTTCGCAGCCGCTTCACCCGGTTCGAGAAATAATGGATTCGTCCACACAAAGCCCAGATCTTTTGCCGAAGGGAGGGCGATCGCCCCTGCCTGTTTCGCTGTTTCTTGCTCCGGTTCCGATAACCCAATCGCATCTTGCAAGGGCGGTAAAGGGACATTTTTGGGTTTGCTGCTCCAGTTCCGCCAAAATGGACCATACACCGTGTACGGGTTGCCCGCCCCAGTAGTTAACTCCTGCGGCTCATGCAAAATCTGATCCCAAAAGGTGATGACTTCAAGCCCCTGGTCGCGCAAGGCGGAAGCAACGGTGCGATCGCGCTCCCTAGAATACGGCTCTACATCCTTATTCCAAAAAACGGCTTTTGTGTGGAGGGCGATCGCCAACTCAACAATTCCCCGCACTGGGTTCGCCTTCAAAATCAGCAATTGACTTCCCGCCTTGGCATATTGCTCTTGCAACGCCTCTAAGCAGCCAATCATGTAGGTGACCCGTGCGGGAGCCACATCCGCTTTCTGCAATATGCCCGGATCAAGGCAAAACACCCCCACAACCTGCTGACTGCGCTCACGAGCCGCCGCCAAGCCCACATTATCCGCATGACGCAAGTCGCGACGGTGCCAAAAAAGAATTAAATCAGCCATTTTTTTATTAAAAAATTGGTGCGGTATTAGCAGAAAGTCAATTTCTTAATTGAAAAAAGGACGTGCCAAGAAAAAGCTAGAAATGGATTTAGCGTCAACAATTTCTCCGCTATAAATTGCTTTTTCCACTTCATCTGCACTCATCAAAACAGTTGCCAAATCTTCGTCATCATCCTTGTCAGGGGGAGTTTCAAGCAACTCTAACTCCTGAGCTAAAAAGGCATAAATCACTTCATCCGAATAGCCAGGAGCCACGAAAAACTTGCCGACTGGCTGCCATTGATGGGCACGATAGCCCGTTTCTTCCTCAATTTCGCGCCGAATCGTTTCTTCTGGTGTTTCATTGGGTTCAACGGTTCCGGCTGGAAACTCTAGCAAGCGCCCTTTTGCAGCAAAGCGATATTGCCTGACCAAAACAAACTTGCCATCGGGTGTAATCGGAACAGCTAAGGCTCCTCCAGGGTGGCGAATGCATTCTAATTCGCTTTCTGCCTTATTGGGCAACTTAAAACGGTTGACTTCAAATGCAAACTTTCGCCCTTTGTAGAGCATTCGCTGCTTTAACAATTGGGGAGGCTCATGACCAAAGGGCATAAAAATACAAGGTAAGAAGAATAAAGAAAAGGAACGCTAAGAGAGTTGTTTGACTCCTGAACAGTCTACCGCTTGGGCTAATTCTGCGATCGCTTTTCCTGAAATTGGTTCGATCCAATCGGGGGCAATCTCCGCCAGCGGCACCAAGACAAACGCCCGCTCCACCATGCGTGGATGGGGGATTTGAAGCTCAGGTTCATTCAGGACAATATCATCAAACAGCAACAAATCTAAATCCAACGTTCTGGGATCGTTCCGCTCTCGCCGAACTCTACCAAACTGCTGCTCAATTTCAAGCAGAGTATTTAGCAGAATGATAGGCGAGTGAGTAGTTTGAAGAATGACACAGCCGTTCAGATAATCGGGCTGAGGTGAAAAGGCGATCGCTTTGGTTTGATACCAGCGAGATCGCCCTTTCACCAAAATTCCTGGTGTTTGACCCAGCGTCACCACAGCAGACTCCAGGGTTTCGAGAGAGTTGCCTAAATTGCTGCCCAAGGCGATCGCGCTCATCCTATCAACCATCATTTCGTTTTTTTGACTATCATCCCGGTATCCCTAACCGCTTCCTCAATTCAACCCACTGAGTTCTCAATTGCCAAAACTTGCTACTTTCCATTGCGGCAATCTGATTTCTCTGACTTTCTAACGTCGCTTGAATCTGTTCTTTCACCTCTTTATTTTGTTGCAATTCAACTTTAGTTTCCTCAAACCGATCCGTAGTTTCCTCGAATCTATCCTTAGCTTCCTCGAATCTATCCTTAGTAAATTGCAACTCATTTTGCAACGTTGATAATTGCCCACAAAGCTGTGCGATCTCTGTTCGATTGGCTTGAGTGATATACCGCGCCTGCTCTGAGGCTGCTTGTCTTCCATCTAGTTCCAGTTGAATTCGTTCTGCTTGCTCTTCGTTACTCAAGTGCCTCCAGCATCTGCTAGGGTGAGCCGCAACCATATTGCCATCGGAGAAACTTTCCCGATTTGTTCTGACGGGCAATCCCGTAAATTCACCCCATGAAAAAATTTTGTAGCCTAGGTCTCGCAAATAACTCAGCAACTTATTAGTAGAACTGCCCTGCTTTTGCAGTGCCTGATCAACTAGCTCAAACAAAATTAGGGGGCGATCGCGTTCTAATGTTTTTCTAGCGCCTTCAAATACTAGATGCTCTGCACCTTCCACATCGATTTTAATCACGTCAACAGACTGAACCGCCAGTTCTTCAAGCACATCATCTAATCGACGAACCGTCACGGTCTCAGTATTCAAGCAATCAACTCCCTCATAGACGAAATCACCCAACGTGTTTTGACCAGAATGATCATCTGCCGCTACTTTCAACAATTGAGTGCCGGAGGTGTTAGACAATGCAATTTGAAACGTTTGAACATTAGAAATCTCTTCATTGAGAGCCAGATTATCTTGTAAACGCTGAAACTCCCGCAAACTGGGTTCAAAAGATAAGACGACACCTGAATCAACAATATGTTTTGCCGCGAACAATGTATACAAACCCTCGTTTGCACCCAAATCAACAACCGTCATACCAGGTGAAAGTATTTTATCCAAAAAGTAAAATTCATTGGGGTCATAGCGTCCTTCAACAAACAGTTGGCTGCTAAGGTCGTTGCCTAAATGTAAAAAAATCTTTAAGTCGTCATACCAAGTAAACGAAATGCGTGGCTCTAAGCTGCGTTGTTTAATCTCATCCCATATTATTCTTCGCAGTTGAACAGTCATTTTCTGGCTATCCCAGCCAGCATTAAAGTGCCATCCAGGAATCAACTTAAGAGGCTCATGTTCTGCGACTTTTTCTGCTAAATCTATTAATAATTCATGCTCTAATGCATGAATATGCTGTGCTAGGTCAGGCATTGTATAAAGCTGATCCTTGCGAACAAAGGTAAGATTTTCTTCCTGTTCATGACTCTGCTTATCGATGCGAATTAAAATAAAATCATGCTGGATAAAATAACTAAGTACTTCTGCTTTAGTTGCTGCTCCAGAGTAGAGTTGGATGGGAGTAATTGCGACTTCCAGTTTAACTTTGTGACAATCTCGCAGGCGATCGCCCAATGAAAGTACAACATCAAAATCAGAACCTTGAGCGTCAATCTTTAAGTAATCAACTTCATCAATCTGCATTTGATTTAAGAAAGTATCTAGACGAATAGTTGGTACAGTAGTCGTTGTTTCAACTTGTAGCTCTTCCCCGCCAATCCATTCCTGCACAGTTTGCGGATTAAACGGCTTTAAAGAACTGGCAGCATCTTCCCGATTGAGATAAAACTCACTCACCCCATCTTGCTTCGCGATCGCTGCCGGAATTACCACATAATTAGGTGTCACACCAGATAATTTTGCCGCCAATTTCAGATTCGGCTCAAACGCATATACTGTCACCGCAGGATCAGAGATAGCCTGATTTAAGGTTGATTGCCCGTGATGTGCTCCCACATCAAGCCAAACTTTATAGCTATCAGGATCATACGTTTGATGAGCCGCAATCGTCTCGGTCAGCTTTTTGTTACTCAATGGCTGCCTAGACCCAACAAACACAGTGCGATGGAGCTTTTTCTCCAGCCCAGGTTCCCATTGCAAATCAAAATCAGGGTGGGCGGGTTGATGAGTGGTCAGATAAACAAACTCAAAATATTTTTTCAATGTTTCTACAACCCATGGGCGGGTTGGACAGCTTTCCCTTCCTGACAAGGCTTGATTGGGATGATGATTGTCTTCGCAAATGGAATAAATTTCTAATTCATGTCTGGGGATGATATGGGTTTCCAGCAAAATCATTTCTCGACAAACGGCAGCCATTGCCTTAATCGCTTGCTCCGGGTTTGAGAGATGATAAAGTGTGCTATGGCAAAAAATAATGTCAAATTCGCCAAGATAAGTAATATCAGCAGTTGTATTTAAATCAAGTACTTCCGCTTGACGATGGGGGTATTTCCTACGAATTTCGACAACATTGTCTAGTCTTCCATCAGTTGTTAGAACAGAACAGCCTAAGTCTTCAAAAAAACCAGTGAGCAACCCAATTCCTGCACCCACTTCTAAAATTCGCTTACCCGCAATCTCTAACTTAAGAGATGCTAAATGTTCCATGCGTGCAGCATTAATTCTCAGCGGGTTCGTAGTCAGGAAGACTTCAAAACTATCAACATCAATTGCCATACTCAGTCTCTAACTCTGATGCCATCATTGATCGTTCATCATTCCGTTTATTGCACGAATTCATTGAACAAAGCCACCGCACTATATATGCTCTCTAGCAAAGTATTAATTCAACAACTTCAACCGCTTCCTAAAGGCAAT
>JBGTAZ010000306.1:0-24498 GCA_041749615.1 Leptolyngbyaceae cyanobacterium
CAATAAACTGGCGACGACAATCGACACAGATATGATTTTGTTTACCTCGCATCTTCCCGTTCTTACGGATATGGTTAGAACCGCACTCAGGACATTGCATCAGATTTCACCTCAATTCATAGTCCTATTATGCAACGCCCACATTCATTACATCCACTTCATCATCCTCAACTAAGAGGATATTCATCATTTTGTCTTCCATTGCGAGTTACAAACAATTTATTTTATTAAGAGTTTGTTACGTGGATATCTTACTTTATTCTACGCAGTGATTCTAAGCTGATCCCTCACCCTAGAGAAAGAGACCCATGCATTACAAGCATTAATCGTAGCAAGCATAAAAATCGTAGCAAGCATCGCTAGGTTGATTCAGGCTAATACGGATGGATCGGGATAGAAAATCGGAAACAACTGCCTTGACCCAGTTCGCTTTCTACTTCGATGTGTCCACCTTGAAGTTCGACTAGCCGTTTCGCGATCGCTAAGCCAATTCCAGTACTGCCTATTTTGAGGGCACGCGATTGATCCGTTCGCCAGAATCGCTCAAAAATATGGGGCAAATCTTTTGCAGCAATGCCGATGCCCGTATCCATCACCGCAATCCACAGCATTGCTCCCCGTTCCCAAGCTCGCAGCGTTACGATTCCTTGAGGACTGTAGGTAATGGCATTATTCACCAGATTTACCAAAATTTGAGTCAGGCGATCAGGATCAGCAAAAATGGCTGGCAAGGTAGAAGGGTAGTGCAACTGTAAATGACAGTTCGCTTTCAGGCATTCTGCTTCAAAGGTGGTTGCCACCTGATTGAGAATGGGAAAGGGTTGTAATACCTGAAGTTGCAGAGGTAAGTAGCCCGCTTCAAGTTTTGAAAGTTCCAAAACATTATTAACCAGGCGTTGAATGCGATCAGTTTCCTGAACCATTTGACCGCCGATATCGGGATGAAATGCAATTTTGCCCGTATTCAACATCTCTAAATAGCCGTGGATCACGGTGACCGGGGTTCGCAGTTCATGGGCGAGGTCGCTGGTTAACTCTCGACGGCGGTGTTCTACTCCTTCAAGGCTGGCTGCCAGATTGTTAAAGCTCATACCGAGTCGATGAATTTCAGGAATGGCGCAAGCCGGAATTCGCCTTGTCAGATCACCCGCTTGAAATTCGTGGATGGCGGTTTCCATAGTTTGTAGCGGTCGTGAGATGGTGGTGCTGACGAGAATGCTGATGGTGATTACACTCATGACGCTCACTATCGCTGCCACTAAGGCATCTGATAGGTTGACGCGGCACAAATTGCCAATCACGGCGATCGCAACGATGCTAATCACCATGACAAGGGCATGGGTAGACAACAACCGCAGCCACAAGGATGGACGAACCGGTAAGAGTGGATGAATAATTTTTTTAATGATCTTCAAAGGCGTAGCCAACGCCGGAAACGGTTCTGATGAATGAATAGGCTTCAGCATTCCCTTGCCCCAATTTATGTCTCAATCGCTTGATGTAGGAATCTACAATCCGCTCATCTCCCGCAAAATCTCCTCCCCATGCGTTATCGAGCAGTTGAGTCCGCGTCCACACTCGCCCCGGACGGTTTGCCAGGGTGACCAACACATCAAATTCTAAGGCACTGAGATGGATGGAGATCGCCTCGCTGCCCAATGCCTTCAAAAACACCGATCGCCGTTCTAAATCAATTTGCAAATGGGACGTTTCAATGGTGAGGGTTGCTTGATGGCGCATGGTTCGCCGTAACAATGCCCGAATTCGTACCAGTAGCTCAATGGGACTAAAAGGTTTGGGTAAATAGTCATCCGCCCCGGTTGAGAACCCAATAATGCGATCGATTTCCTCCCCTTTTGCCGTCAGCATCATCACATAGGGATCTTTGCCAGCCCCAGACTGCCGAATTTGAGTGCAAACTTCCAACCCATCCATTCCGGGCAACATCAAATCTAGAATAATCAAGTCAGGCGCTAGCCGTCTAAATGCCGCCAATCCGGTTTTCCCATCATAGGTAACATGACAGTCATACCCTTCGCTTTCTACACAGGTTTGCAGAAGGGACGCAATATTGACCTCATCTTCAATAATCAGGATAGTTGCCAAAAGACAGGTTCCTGGGTTTGCAGGGCTAAGAAATAAAAGGGGATGGCGGTAGGCAGTTCGTGATTTGGCACATTTTGCGCCATTGCTGGATACTTTTGCTTTAATTGGGTCTTATTGTACTTCGCAGCTACGAAAGATTTATCTCTGAAATTAAAAATTTCTCATTCCTTGGCATTGGGGGGCGCTAAAACTACTAGTCATGAAATTTGCCGTTTATGGTCACAGGCTATCCATATGCAAACACTATGCTCATATTGAACACTCTCAAACGAGTATTTTGTGAAGCGACCCAGCGCTAATGTGTGACTATGACCTTGCAACCAACAAAACGCTATCGTCCGATCCTTCGCCTCAATGACCTACTGCATCCCATTCAGCAACGGGAACGCGCGATTGAATTTGCCACCTTCGATGAACCGATAGGTCCCTATCCAGATTATTCAAGACTGTGGACCTCTTCTCGGATGCCAGGGCTGTTTCTCATAAAAGCGCCCCGCTCTGCGACCCGGCTGAGTGAAGATGCCTATCTTGTGTTGATCAAACAGCGGGTTAACTGGATGATCCAAATGTGGGTGGAAACCACTCGAAGCAATTTGGCTGAAACGCAAAGGATGCTAGAGGCAAAACTCAACTGTTTTGAGGATCATCTCATTGAAAGACCTCTCTTGGATGAAGATATTGATGGACAGGCAAACCAACGGGGTGTTTCATCGCGGCAGTGGCGAGAAGATTGGGCTGAAACCCTGATTACTACTAGCGATCGCTTCTCAGAAATGCGCTCTTTACAAGGGGTCAAGTTTCCAGTTCAATCACTCGACAAAAATAGCTCAGAATTTCAAGAACTGCTGAATCTCCATCAAGAAGTAGATTTGGAAGCTTGGCTCAGTCTCTTATATTCCTAAGCACGGATAAGCACGGAGAAACAAAAACGCGATTCCCGCAGGGAGTCCTATGGAAAGCTTCGCCAACGTTTCACGAATTGCAATCCCCTCCTTTGGATGGATGCTCTTCTTTTGCAAAATTGGTGAACTAATGGTTAGAGTTAATCATTGAGAACCCATGCGCAAGCTAAACATCGGTCTTACAGACAAAGAACGCCAAGGCGTGATCGACTTACTAAACAGCAGTCTATCGAATGTGTATTTGTTACTGATTAAAACTAAAAAGTACCATTGGGATGTGGTGGGTCCTCAGTTTCGTACCCTTCATATGCTGTTGGACGAACAATACCAAATCTTATCCACTGCAACCGATAGCATTGCAGAACGGGTTCGGATTTTAGGGGGTGTCCCCGCAGGTACAGCGGCAGAATTTATTCAGCTAGCTTCCATTGAGGAACGTCCTGGAGTTATTCCAGCCGCAACAGAAATGGTGGCAAAGTTAGTAGATGACCATGAAACAATTATTCGTAGCCTGCGGAAACAAATTGATCAGTGCGGTGACGATTTTCACGATCAAGGCACAGCAGATTTCTTGACGGGTTTCATGGAGCAGCATGAAGAAATGGCGTGGATGCTGCGTTCCTTTATTGAAGGGGAATCTGTCACTCCTGATGGAAAGCAGCCCGAGTCTGCAAAAGTCCCAGTTTCGGCGGACAAAAACTAGCTAAAGTTGCTTTTTGCATAACAAAAGATTCGACAGCGGTATCTTATCATTAAGCAAAATCATCCTTTAATCAAAAAGGTGCCTGAAACTGAACTCAGGCACCTTTTTTGATTTCCAACTTACCGATCTGAGTTATTTAAGTGCTTCAGCCCCACCAACGACCTCAAGAATTTCTTGGGTGATCGCTGCTTGACGCGCTTTGTTATAAGAACGGGTGAGCGTGTTGATCAATTGTTTTGCATTGTCGCTAGCGCTACTCATTGCAGTCATTCGAGCCGATAGCTCACTCGCCGCCGATTCTTGTAGGGCGCGCAATAATTGATTATTGAGGTAGAGCGGCAGCAAAGTCTCTAAGATTTGGACAGGCTCTTGCTCAAAGATCATATCCCTTGGAAACTCACGACTTGCGGTATCCACCTGCTCGCGGGATACTTCAAACTTTCCACCGCGACTGGTGAGGCGGAAGATCTCATCATCTGGATCTTCAAAGCCTTGAGGATCGAGCGGCAGCAGCGTTTGAATGACTGGGCGAGAACTGATGAGTGAAACAAACCGAGTGTAAATTAGCTCAACGCGATCGACTGTTTCCGATAGAAAAAGCTCCAATAATACATCGGCAATCTGGGACGATTCCGAGGCGGTGGGCACTTGCTCTAAGCTGGTGAAGGTTTCTGCAATCGGCTGTTCGCGCCGCTGAAAGTATTGAGTTGCCTTCCGACCAATCAACACGAGTTGGTAGTCTAACCCTTCTGCTTTCAGTTCTTTAATTCGGTTTTCAGCCCGTCGAATCACGTTGCCATTGTAGCCGCCACAAAGACCGCGATCGCCCGTAACAACCAGTAATCCAACCGTTTTTACCGTTCTTTTTTGTAGCAGGGGCAAGCTCGTATCGTTTTGAAATTTCAGTCGGGTTTGCAAGCCATAGAGCACTTGGGCAAGCCGATCTGCAAAAGGGCGAGTCGCCAGCACTTGCTCTTGAGCACGACGCACTTTCGCTGCTGCCACAAGCCGCATGGCTTCTGTAATTTTTTTGGTGTTTTTGACCGACTTGATGCGATCGCGAATAATTTTAAGGTTTGCCATAACTTGGGGAAGTTTTTGAGTTGTAAGTTGTGATTGAATAACTCAGAGCAATTACAGAATTGAGCCATGAGTTCTAAACATCAGGTTGTTTAGAACTCATCGCCCAAAACTCATGACTAACCTAAGCAGTTGCCACAAAGGTTTTCTTAAACTCAGCGATCGCGCCCTTCAGCGCTTCCTCTGCATCCGCGTTCAGTTCTTTCTTTTCACGAATGATGTCGCCATACTTCGGCGCACTACCTGCCAAATATTCCCGCAGTCCCTTTAGGAAAACGGTGACTTTATCCACCGGGAGGTCATCCAAATATCCGTTAATCCCGGCATAGATAGCAGCAACCTGATCGCCAACCGATAGCGGTGAAAACTGAGGCTGCTTAAGGATTTCCCGGAGACGCTGACCCCGCGCCAACTGGTTTTGAGTCGCCTTATCCAAATCTGACGCAAACTGAGCAAACGCTTGTAGGTCATCAAACTGAGCTAGCTCCAGTTTCACCTTACCTGCGACCTTTTTCATTGCCTTCGTTTGAGCGGCTGAACCCACCCGTGACACCGAAATACCAGGGTTGACCGCAGGACGTAAGCCTGAGTTGAACAAGTCGGAGGATAAGAAAATCTGACCATCTGTAATCGAAATTACATTGGTTGGAATGTAAGCCGATACGTCACCCGCTTGAGTTTCCACAATCGGCAACGCCGTCATACTGCCGCCGCCTAAAGCATCACTCAGTTTTGCGGCACGCTCTAGCAAGCGAGAGTGGAGGTAAAACACATCCCCAGGATAGGCTTCCCGACCGGGTGGGCGACGCAGCAACAAGGACATTTGGCGGTAAGCCTGCGCTTGTTTCGACAAGTCATCGTAGACAACAAGCGTATGCTTGCCTTTATACATGAAGTATTCAGCTAAGCTTGCGCCCGTGTAAGGAGCCAAAAACTGGAGCGATGCAGGGTCGTTCGCGTTGGCAGCCACGATGATGGTGTACTCCAAAGCGCCTTGTTCGCGGAAGACGTTGACGATGTTGGCAACGGTTGACGCTTTTTGACCGATCGCGACATACACGCAAACAACATCTTCACCTTTCTGGTTCAAAATGGTGTCGAGGGCGATCGTGGTTTTACCTGTTTGGCGATCGCCAATGATCAGTTCCCGCTGTCCCCGACCAATGGGAATCATCGAATCGATCGCGGTGATGCCCGTTTGCATCGGTTCGCAAACAGACTTACGCGCAATAATTCCAGGAGCCGGAGATTCAATTAAGCGCATCTCAGCAAAAGCGATATCGCCTTTGCCATCCAAAGGGCGACCCAAAGCATCCACTACTCGCCCAATCAGCGCATCGCCTACGGGAACTTGAGCAATTTTTCCGGTTGATTTGACGACACTACCTTCTTCGATGCCGCGTCCACCGCTCATCAAGACGGCACCCACATCGTCTTCTTCTAGGTTGAGCGCGATGCCAATTGAGCCGTCTGCAAACTCAAGTAGCTCGTTTGCCATGACTTGATCGAGTCCATAGATGCGGGCAATTCCGTCACCAACCGACAGAACAGTCCCAACATTGGAAGCTTTGATCCCTTGATCGTACTGCTCGATTTGCTGCCGAATAATACTGCTAATTTCGTCTGGTCGAATGCTTACCATAAGGTTACTCTCTAGGGAATCAGGGTTAGAAGATTACGTTGCAAAGTGTGAATTAAGCCGCACCACCTAAGCGCAAAGAAATACGCCGTAACTGCCCACGGATACTGGCATCAATCACTTGAGAGCCAATTTTGATGACCACGCCGCCGATCAACTCTGGGTCAAGCTTTATATCTAGCTCAACTTGATGTGCGCCTGTTAGGGCGATCACTTTATCTTTCAAGGCTTGGGTTTGGTCGTCGGTCAGTTCCCGCACGGTGGTCACTTCAGCCAGAACTATTTGGTTCAGCTTGCGAAGCAACGCTTGAAACTCACTACAAATTCCTGACAAAAACATGATGCGACGGCGATCGACCAGCAACATTAAAAAATTTCGGGTGTAGGAATGAAGTCCATCACCAAATACTTGGGATAAGACCGCTTTCTTTTGCTCCGGCTTGTAGATTGGGTTGGCAAAAAATTCCTTCAAATCGTCAGAACTTTTAAGGGTTTCGGAAATTGAACTGATGTCATTGCCAACTTGATCAACAATGTTGCTCTGCTGGGCTAACGACATTAGAGCTTGAGCGTAACGCTCTAAAATTTCACCTCTAACCATCCCTCCGTCTTTCATGAGGCTCCTCCAATCATGGCAATGCTGCGGTTAATCATCGTAGTCTGAAGCTCATCGGTCATGCGAGAGGGCAGTTCAGATTCAGCTTTTTGCAAGGCTAAACTAGATACTCTCTGCCGCAGGTCAGCGATCGCGCGTTCCCGTTCTGCATTTAAATCTTGGCTCAACCCGTCTCGCATCCGCTGAACTTCGACCTCTGCATCGGCTAGCAACGACGCTTTAACTGCGACTGCCCGCTCTTCCGCCGCAGAGCGAATCCGAACAGCTTCTTGCTGAGCTTGAGCCAACTTTTGCTGCTCCTCTGCAAGGGCTGCTGCTGCTTTCTGCCGACGTTCTTCAGCGTCCTTCAACGCAGCTTCAATATCGCTACGGCGATCGCTCAATATCTTTCCTAAAAAACCACGCCCGAAGTAAACCAAAAGACCAATTACGATCAAAAGGTTAACCAGGTTCGCTTCTAAAATGTTGGCGGCAAATCCACCTTCTTCAGAAACTTCCACACTGGCTTCTGCAATCAACCAACCTATTCCCAACATACTCATAGCTACGCCATTTCCATCTTGTATGCCTGTGCAGTACATTTACCCGCTACATAGCTGCAATGTTCTCGTCAAACCGCGCCAGAGATCTAGGCAACTTGAGCGCCCAAGATTTTATCCAAAATCTGATGACTGAGTGAGTCAACCTCTTGCTCAAGCGATCGCATCGCTTCTTGCTTTTGCTGATCCAATTCTTTCTGAGTTTGCTCTTTTTGACGACGGGCTTCTTCTTGAGCCTCAGCAATTTTGCCAGCAACAATTTGTTGGGCATCTGCCTGAGCCACTGTAATCAGCGCCTGAGATTGCCTACGAGTTTCGGCTAAATCCTGCTCATATTGCTTTGCCAACGTTTCTGCTTTCGACAAACGCTCTTGAGCTTCCACTTGGTTACGTCGAATGTAATCACCACGCTCCTCGATCGCCTGAGTTAGAGGCTTGTAGAAAATGGCATTCAAAACAACCATTAGGAGTAAGAATTGCACCGCCATCAATGGCAATGTTGCATCAAAATCAAACATGGTTTTCTTTCCAAAAACTGCTATTGCAACACTGTATGGTCAGTAAGAAGAACAAAATCTCAGACTCAAAACAAAGATAGATAGGAAACAGGAAAGCTGCAATAAATTACAAATTAGCAACTCTTCCGTTAAAAGGTAGAGACGTGAAATACGCCTCTACCCCCATCCGAATCTAACGAATACTAGCCAATAAATGGGTTGGCAAACAACAATACCAAGGCAATAACCAAGCCGTAGATGGTGAGGGATTCCATAAACGCCAAAGTCAAAAGCAGGGTGCCACGAATCTTACCTTCCGCTTCGGGCTGACGCGCAATCCCTTCGACAGCTTGTCCGGATGCGTTACCTTGACCAATTCCAGGACCGACTGAAGCCAGACCAATTGAGAGAGCCGCAGCCAAAACAGAAGCGGACGCAACCGTTGGATCTACCATGACGTTTCCTCTTGATTAGTGAACAAAAAACAATTGCAAAATGAGGGATTTGAGATTTCTCGCAAGATTCAAACAACCTTGAATCCAAAATCAAAAGTCCAACATCCAAACAGGCTGAACAACCAAGAGCATATCAATGCTCCTCGTGTTCTTCCCCATGTCCTTCTAGGGCTTCATGAATATAAGCACCCGCTAAGGTGGCAAACACAAGCGCTTGAATTGCGCTGGTAAAAAGACCCAGCAGCATGACAGGAAGTGGAACAAACAAGGGCACTAGAAGCACCAAAACTCCAACGACCAACTCATCCGCCAAAATGTTGCCAAAAAGCCGGAAGCTGAGCGAAAGAGGCTTAGTGAAATCTTCCAAGATTGCGATCGGCAAAAGAATGGGAGTAGGCTGAACATACTTAGCGAAGTAACCTAAACCCTTTTTGCTAAAACCAGCATAGAAATATGCCAGTGAGACTAGCAGCGCGAGTGCAACAGTGGTGTTGATGTCGTTCGTAGGAGCTGCCAACTCACCTTCTGGCAACTTTATCAGCTTCCATGGAATGAGCGCACCAGACCAATTCGACACAAAAATGAATAAAAAGAGAGTCCCTATAAAGGGCACCCACGGGCGATATTCCTTTTCCCCTAGTTGATTTTTCGCGAGGTCACGCACAAAATCCAGCGCATACTCCATAAAATTCTGCATTCCTGACGGAATCCGTTGAATATTACGAGTTGCCAAGATTGAGGCAATCACTAACAGCGAAATAACAAACCAAGAAACAAGAAAGACTTGACCGTGAACTTTGAGATTGCCAATTTCCCAGTAAAAGTGGTGACCAACCTCTAAGCTGGCAATTGGAAAATCAGGAGTAGCAATAAAACTTAGCATTGGACTCCAGCCAGATTCCCAAAGGGTTTCAGTAGTAAAGTTGCTAGTCTGCCTATCTAACGAGAGTTAGAAGGCATCAGTGTTCGCAGCATATAAACGATGAGAGCACCTTTGTAGGTCAAAAAACCTAGGAATATGGGCAAAATCTGAAGCTGTTTCCACTGGGTTGCAACGATAATCAACCCAATGAATATGACAAGCTGAGATTTCCCAATTTGGCTCTTTTCTCTACCGAACTGCCCAACGTTTCGAGCCAACACTTTCAAGTAAACCACACCTGTGCACGCTCCTAGAAAATAATTCAGAGCAATGTTTAGGGAATAAAAGTACCAAACAAAAACAAAGATAATACCCGTCAAAATTACAGTGGTTACTAATAACTCCTGCTGAAGTTGGTAATACTCCTGCATAGAATCGTTAGGTTCCGCTGGCAAAGAATTAAGTTCGGGTACTTCACTCACTTTGGATGCAACTCTTCAGTTGGTTTAGCCTGCGACTGTTGAATATTGAGCAAAGACACTATCAGCTCAACGCTTTTAGATTGACTTTGGATGCTCAAACCATCCGCAATCATATCACGCAAGGTAATAATACTTAATGTCAACAAGGAGAAAACTTTATTCCGTCGCATCAACGCAGTCGTTCTCAAACCCCATCAAAGTCGGTCGATTCGGCTTTGTAACAAAAAGTTTCTAGTTTCTCAGTCAAGTCACCCTAATCCTCTATGATTGGTCGATAAATCAAGCGGAATGGGTTCCATACACTTTTTAACAAAAGGCTTGTTGAATCCAAATCGTTTTAATCTAATCAAGTGAACAAGTTATTCTATGCCTCTGTTTTCAACGATTTAGTGCTTCTTTCGTAGGCATTATTCTGGATGGTTGACAAGCAAGGTTCTGTCAGATTTAAAACAGTAACAATCCGTAAAGGGAGCTTTTGAGATCCATGAGTGTTAAAGCAAGCGGTGGAAGCTCGGTTGCACGCCCCAACCTTTACCAAACTCTAGCCGTCGCCACGATTTCCCAAGCGGAGCAGCAAGATCGCTTTCCAGGGAAGGGAGAACTAGACGCGCTGTCTACCTATTTCGGTTCTGGCTTGAAGCGTCTAGAAATTGCAGAAACGCTCACTCGCAATTCTGACATTATTGTATCGCGTGCGGCTAACAGTATTTTCACGGGCGGTTCGCCGATGGCATTTCTTGAGAAGCCAGTACAAGCTCCAGTGATGACGATCGCTGGAACGGCTCTCACCACCCAAGAAGGCATGAAGTTGGGCACCGTGACCTATGGCGACACGAAGAATACCCCTGGAATTCTAGATGGTATTCGCTCTATCTTCACGGGCGTGTCTGATGGCGGTTCACCCCCTGCTAATTTTCGACCGATTAATATTGCCCGTTATGGTCCCAGCAACATGGCAAAGTCCCTGCGGGACTTAAGCTGGTTTCTCCGCTACATCACTTATGCGATCGTGGCAGGTGATCCCAACATCATTTCCGTAAACGTCCGTGGCTTACGAGAAATTATTGAACGGGCTTGCTCTGGCGAGGCGACTACCGTAGCCCTCCAAAAGATGAAGGCAGCCGGACTGAGCTATTTTCGCAATGATGCTGAAGCTGAGGCGATCGTTCGTCAATATTTTGATGTGTTGATTACCGAGTTTAAAGGGGCTACTCCTTCTACTCAGGTACGTCAGCGTTCCTCTACTGATTTGCAGGGGCTTCAACTTCCTCAGATCTATGCCAACGCGGCTGAGAAGCGGTCTAAGTATGCGATGAAGCCGGGTCTGTCTTCAACCGAAAAGAACGATGTAGTGAAGGCAGCCTATCGTCAAGTGTTTGAGCGGGACATCACCCGTGCCTACTCCCTTAGCATCTCTGATTTAGAGTCAAAGGTGAAGAATGGCGAAATCTCCATGAAGGAGTTTATCCGTCGTTTAGCGAAGTCGCCCCTTTATCGCAAAAACTTCTACCAGCCCTACATCAACAGCCGCGCTTTAGAGTTAGCGTTCCGTCATATTCTGGGTCGGGGTCCTAGCTCTCGTGAAGAGGTTCAAAAGTACTTTTCCATCGTTTCTAAGGGCGGCTTACCTGCCTTGGTAGATGCGCTGATCGATTCCAAGGAATACGCTGATTACTTTGGTGAAGAAACAGTTCCTTACTTGCGGGGTCTGGGTCAAGAGGCACAAGAGTGTCGCAACTGGGGTCCTCAACAAGATCTATTCAAATACAGTGCGCCTTTCCGTAAGGTTCCTCAGTTCATCACGACTTTTGCAGCCTACGATCGCCCCTTGCCTGACCAGCATGTCTATGGTTCTGGTAACGATCCACTGGAAATCCAGTTTGGCGCTATTTTCCCGAAAGAAACCAAGAATCCCAGTACCAGTCCGGCTCCGTTTGGGAAAGATACCCGTCGCATTCTGATTAATCGGGGTGCAGGAATTAATAACCAGTTGAGCAATCCAGCGGCACGGGGTGTGGCTCCCGGATCGTTGGGTCCAAAGGTCTTCAAATTTGACCAAACTCCTAGCTATACCGGTAGCTTTGCGAAAGGACGCGATCGCGGCAACACGAAGGGCATCAGCGTTAAGTACTCTGAAAGCTCTACCCAAGCGGTGATTCAGGCTGCATATCTGCAAGTATTTGGACGGGCAGTATACGACGGGCAGCGGCTTAAAGTCGATGAAATCAAGTTGGAGAGCGGTGAAATTACCATGCGCGAATTTATTCGTCGTTTGGCAAAATCTAACCTCTTCCGTAGCCTTTACTGGACATCTCTCTATGTGACCAAGTCTGTAGAGTATATTCATCGCCGTCTACTAGGTCGCCCTACCTATGGTCGCCAGGAAATCAACGCCTACTTCGACATTTGCGCCAAGAAAGGCTTTTATGCCCTGATTGATGCCATTTTGGATAGCCAGGAATACTCGGAAGTCTTTGGTGAAGATACGGTTCCTTACGAACGCTATGTGACTCCAGCAGGATTATCGCTGCGCGGCAATCGCGTAGGTTCCATTGCCTATAAGGGCAGCAAAGTTGTTCAGGAAAAAACGCCGCGCTTTGTAGAGTTGGCAGCCGCCGCAGAATTGCGGACTGAACCGGATATTCAATTCCGGGTCAATCAAGGGGTTAGCAAAAAGCGTGAACAAACGAAAGTCTTTAAACTAACGAACCTGTCTGATAAGCCCAACCTGAAACTGGTCATTGGTGCGGCTTATCGTCAAGTGTTTGAACGAGATGTTGCGCCCTACGTGATCCAAAATGAATTTAGCGTTTTAGAAAGTAAGCTCGGCAATGGTGAAATTAATCTGAAGGAGTTTATTGAAGGATTAGGAACCTCTAACCTTTATCTAAAGGAGTTTTACACGCCCTATCCCAATACGAAAGTGATTGAGCTAGGCACGAAGCACTTCTTAGGACGCGCACCCTTAGATCAGGCTGAGATTCGTAAGTACAATCAAATTTTGGCAACAAAAGGGTTGAAGGGCTTTATCAGTGAGATTGTAGGCAGCATGGAATATAGCCAAGCGTTTGGGGAAGACGTGGTGCCTTACAACCGCTACCTGACCTTGCCGGCTGCTAATTTCCCGAATACTCAAAAGCTTTACAACACCCTGACTAAGCAAAATAAAGACTTAGTAGTGCCGAGCTTTGAAACGGTGAAAGCGCGGATGGATGGGTCGAAAATGCCGCTAATGGGTAAGGCGATCGCGGATATTGCAGCGCAAACTCGTCAGCAAGAGCAAGCAAAAACCGCATTTGCCGAGGTCGGTCGTTCCTCCACTCACGCTTTAGAGCAATCACTAGCCACTAATGCTGATGCTGACGCTACCCATTGCAAACCCGCCCGGATTTATCGGATGAATCCCGGCATGGGGTGGACAGAAACCGACTTGGTACTGAATGCCATCTACACCCAAATCATGGATGTGTTTGATGGACAAATACCACAACAGTTCAAGCAAGCGGATCTTGACCGGAAATTCCATAGTGGAGACCTCTGTGTTCGGGAATTTGTGAGAGCCTTAGCAAACTCCGATACTTACTGCCACCGCTTCTACACGCCCTATCCTCAAGCGAAAGTAGTTGAATTTTTGTTCCGCCACTTATTAGGTCGTTCCCCTGCGTCTCAGGCTGAAACTGACCAATACACTGAGTTGTTGGGGCAGGGGTTGGAAGCAACGGTGACCACGATTGTAGAAAGTGCCGAATACCTTCGTTACTTTGGTGAAGATGTAGTGCCTTACAAGCGCCATGCTATGCCAACGGATCATGACTTGCGCAGTGTTAAGGCGAAGGTAGGCTTAGTAAAATAAGCGTTGCTGATGGTGTTGGCTCAATCTGGCAGAGTGTGAGGCTTTCAAGCTAAGCACTCTGCGACGATCACTAGCTTTAAGCTTTTTCAAATAAACCCCTGATGGTTAATCAGGGGTTTATTTGTGGGTGGTTTCCTAGCTTTATTCTGAAACTTCACGAGGAGCGCTGGGAGGAATATTTTCGATCGCCGTGAGGGCTTGCAAAACTTCTTTGACTACGGGAGCGGCGATCGTGCCGCCATATCCTCCCCCGGCAGGCTCGTCGATCACAGCAAGCACCACATAACGAGGTTTATCAGCCGGAAAGATCGAAACAAAACTGGTGACATAGGCGCTTTCCGAATAGCCGCCAAACCCATTTGCCTTTTGCGATGTTCCGGTTTTTCCGGCGACGTGATACCCCGGTAGTTGCGCTGCTTTTCCGGTTCCTTGCGTCACGACCCCTTCCATCATGGGCAAAATCGCTTTAGCGGTTGCTGGAGAAAACACTTGACGTTGAGCCGGCAGTCCGGGTCGCCAATAGAGCCGCCCTTTACTATCAAACAGCCCTTGAATCACATGAGGAGTGACCAATTTGCCACCATTCGCGAGCGTAGCATTAAGCTGAACTAACTTCATTGGCGTGAGGGAGAACCCTTGACCAAAGGCTGTCACGGCTCGATCAATCCGGCTCTCAACGAAGGTTTTGCGGGATTTAAACTGTCCTGGGCTTTCGGAGGGCAGATCGACCCCCACGACTCCACCCATACCCAATCGTCGCAGCCATGCATAGTAGACTTCTGGTTTCAGTGTATCTACGATATGCACCATACCGACGTTGTAGGAATTAATCACAATATTGGTGACGGTTTCACTCCCTCCGCTTCCGCCTGTAATGGGCCATTCATCGATGGTGATAGCGCTAGGATTATCGATGAAAGTATCCGGCGTGATGGTTTTATTTTCGAGCGCGATCGCCACGTTAATCGGCTTAAACGTAGAGCCGGGTTCATAGAGATCCGTAATTGCCCAAGTTTTGTAGCGTTCTGGGGTTGGCTTTGTAATACTGATTGGGATCATAGGATGGGTATGAGGCTAGGGTTAACAGTTCCCCAGTGTAGGCATCCATTACAATCACCGTACCTCTTTTGGCACCCACATTCGTGACTTGCTTCTTTAGAATGGGCTGCACCGCTCGTTGCAAGCGAGTATCTATAGTGAGACGTAATTGCAAATCATCCTGATTCAAAAAACCCGTTGGAATTTGGTCAGGCATCAGAGAACCATCCCCCATTTGTCGTAGCCGAATTTCTTGACTAGGGCGAGTCAAAATGTTTTGCTGACTGAGTTCTAACCCTGCTTGCCCAACATGTTCACCATCTACAAAACCGATGATGTCGGCAGCCACTTCTTTATGGGGATAGAGGCGTTGTTGGTGGGGAAGTAGCTCTAAGCCATCCAAACGCAAATCAATAATGCGATTGGAAATATCTTCAATCAGCGAGTATTCAATCCGAACGCCCGTTTCGCCTTCATTAAACTGCTTCACTAAGCTGGCAGCAGGACGATCCATGATCGGAGAAAGCTTTTCGGCAACCTCTTCTTTCGAGAGCTTAAACAGCTTAGGGTGAGCAAAGAGCGTAAAAACAGGGCGATCGAGCGCCAAAATATTCCCCCCCCGATCGACAATATTGCGACGGGGCATAAAAGGACGAATTTGAGTAACTTGGTGACTTTGAGCAATTCCACGCAGCAAGCTCCCTTGAACAATTTGGACGTAAAACAAATTGATCACTAGGCAACCCATTGCCGCAATTAATAAACCCCACACCACCACGGCTCGAAAGTTCAGTGAATTTGCCCAGCCCAAAAATCTAGATTGTTTGGCACGATTTCGAGCGCGGGGCGATCGAAAGGAATAAGGAGAACTACCCATCACAAAGCATCCTAATATCCTAAAGGAGGTACGGTTGCCGATGCCTCAGCTTTAATCACAACCGGAATCGCCGCAGGCTTTACGGTGCGAATTGGAGCCGACTCTACAATTAAAGTGTGTTGCGGAGTTTTGGCAACCAACCCTGAATTAGGGCTTTCTGCCTGCTGAATAATTTGATTTTTTAACACTTCGCTAGCAGCCAACATCTGGCGCTCACTGCGCTGCATGGTTTTTAGCTTGCGATATTCTTTACTCCACAACTGCTGCATGTAAACGGTGCCCCCATACACCACCAAAGTCGTGACAATCAACGCAAAAGTGACTATTAAAGAGCCACGCTGAGCCTGCATGAGTAGGCGCAACCAGTTTGGCACAGGGCGAGCAGTGGGAAGTTTGCGAACTGCTGACTGAGCCGGTGTAGGGAGAACAGTTGCCAGGGGAGGTTTAAAGGATGGGCGATTGCTCATTGAAGTAGCGCCAGCCGGAACAGGTTGGAGATGAACGTTGCGCTTCGGTGCTTGGCGATTCGTGAAACGATCGCTACGGGAATCGCGGGGTGTAGGTCGTTGAGATCTCAGTGCTGTTGCCATCCGCCTTGCATCACTCCTAAATCTAAATTCTTAAGTCTAAATCGCGAAAAAAAGAAATATCCGCAACTTTCTAAACATCTACAATTTTCTGTAGTCAGTCTACTGCAACAATTGAATTACCACTACAAATCCATAATTTATTTCGCCATAGAGCTTTATGAGTCAAGCAGCCGAATTGAAAGACCAACAGCATCCGCAATGGCGGCTCGATCGCCAAACTGTTGATACTCTGTTGGCAGTCAGTGATCCGACAGACCACAATTTAGTGGAACTGGCACGCCTCCGGATTCGCTATCAAGGGTTTCCCGGTGCCAGAGACATTCAAGCCGATTTAGATAAAGTCTTGGAACAATGGACTCTGACCGAAGCCGCCCTGTTTGAAAAAACTCGTCAAATCCACGCGATCGCCCAAGTCTATCGCGGGCAAACCTCTAAACGGGATGATTGGAGTTAGGAATGATGAGTGGGTGTCAGATGCTTTAGGGCGACTACTCATTACCCCTGACCGGAGCCGAGGACAAACAGGCTTAGCAGAGTGCCGCTATTCCATAAACTATGAAGCAGCATGGACGAAAGCAGGTTGCGCGATCGCGAATAGACAAAGCCCAACACCATGCCCAAGGTCATGAGCGGCAATACTTCCGATAGGCTGAGATGGGCAACAGCGAAGAGAAAACTGCTGAGAATGATTGCACCCCAAACCGGGAAATAGCGGGTTAAGGAAGAGAGCAAAAAGCCTCGGAACAAAATTTCTTCAAAAATGGGCGCGGCGATCGCGGCAGTGACAAAAAAGATCGCCAAAGCAAAGCTATTTTTCCCTTCCAGGGCGATCGGCAAAATGGGATTGCTTCCCCCGCGTCCCTGCCAAATTTTTTGGTTCACCAGCGACACCACCACCACAAGCGGCAGTGCTGCAAAATAACCGCCTAAGCCCCACCAAAACCAGTTGCCTTTCAAGCTAATGCGAAACCAATCGTCTGGCAACGGCAAATAGGATGCGATCGACCAATACAGCACACCCAATCCACCCGCCGCCAACAGCACGTAATTGAACAGGATGAATAAGGCTTTGCCTTGTTCTCCAAAGCCCGCAGGATTCAGTCCGGTCGCCTGTTGCAGCACTGACAGAAAGATCGGCAAGGCGATTTGCCCTACCATAAAAAAGCCCAAAATTAGCACCTGCCAAATGGTTTCGCCATCCCACGGAGTCGTCCAAGGTTGCAAGGTTTCGGCAGAGAGAATGGCGTGCTTGCGCTGCAAAACCCATTGTCCGATCACAAAGATCAGAAGACCAATGCCAATCACCCCGCTCAACACTGGAATGCCGCCCACGATCGCCAAACTGGTTAATGCTTTTTCTGCGGCTTGCTGTTCCGTTATTTCCAAAGCTCGCAATTCAGAGGAACGCTGTTGCAGGGTATATAGCTGAGTCAGCGAGCGATCGCGAAACCATCCATCCAGGTTTTTTTGAATTTGAGGTTCGGCATCAGGAATCAACTGAGGCGATTTAGCCCACAATCCTTTTAGAACGGCGGCGGTTTCCGCCAAAGGGTTGAGTCCAGAGTCTACTTCTGCCTGCTGAATGACGCTATCCCATTCTGTTTGAGCACGGTCTGCGTCTCCCTGTTGCGATCGCAGAATTCCCAGCTTTAAATCCAGTTCTGCCACTAAACGAGTCAGCTTGCGCTCCGTTTGTCCTAAAGATTCCGGTTGAGCTTTATTGCTAGAATCACTGGCTAAAAGGGATTGCGTCTGCTGTAAGGTTTTCTGCACCTGCTGCCGCACATCCTCATACTGCTCCAGAGCGTTTTTGGTTGGCTCTGCGCCCAGCAATACCTTCCGACCCGCATCCATATTGTCATCACGGCTCTGAAACTCCGTAGACCGCAACAGCAAATTGGTTTGATACAGTTCCAAACGGCTTTGAATTTGGGGCTGATTCCAGCTATTCAGCAAATCTTGCCCCATGAGAAAGACTGCCAACACCGTCAGAGCTACCAGAATCACCCGCTTAATCGTCATGAAATCCTCAGATTGCTATGGATCTAGGGTACAGGAAATGACGAGTGGCGCGTTTCGACTCCGCTCAACCCACCCTAGAAAAAGGGCTGGATTCAAGCAGGGCGTTAGGAACAGGGTAGAATGCATCTGTCTCAGCGATCGCAGCTTGATCGCAGATTCGTTGCTATCCCCTGTTTCCTATTCCCTGTCCCCTATCCCCTATCCCCTCCATGGTTACTCGCGTCATTTTGGTTCGTCATGGTCAAAGCAGCTTCAATGTTGAGCGTCGAGTGCAGGGTTTTTTGGATGAATCAACCCTGACCGAGCAAGGGCAAGCAATGGCGCATCAGGTGGGCAATGCCCTCAGCGAAATTGAGTTTGATGCCGCTTATAGCAGCACTCTGCGCCGAGCCAAAGACACCGCAGAGATTGTGTTGGCTCACTTAAAAAACGTGCCGAAAACGCCCCTGAAAAGCGTTGACAGCCTGAAAGAGATCAATTTAATGCTGTGGGAAGGGATGCTATTTAGCGATGTAGAGCAAAAGTATCCGAATGAGTATGAGCAGTGGAAGAATTGTCCTCACAAATTAGGGATGGTGATTCCCCAGGAAAACGGCGAGACGGCGGAATATTTTCCAGTAGTGGAGTTATTCGATCGCGCCCAGCAATTTTGGCAAGAGTTTCTGCCCAATCACGCCAATCAAACGGTGCTGCTCGTTGCCCACAGCGGCATCAATCGGGCGCTAATTGGCACAGCGATCGGGCTAGATGCTAGCGGCTATCAGGCAGTGCATCAGTCTAATTGCGGCATCAGCGTCCTCAATTTTGCCGGAGGGTGGGGCGATTTAGTGCAAGTGGAATCGCTGAACCAAACCGCCCATTTAGGCGAACCGATTCCCCAGCCGAAGAAAAACTATCATACTCGCATCCTGCTGGTGCGCCATGGCGAAACGGAGTGGAACCGCCAGAAACGCTTTCAAGGGCAGATCGATGTGCCGCTGAATGACAACGGGCGATCGCAATCAAACCAAGCCGCAGCATTCCTCAAAGCCATTCCCGTTGATTATGCTGTCACCAGCCCAATGCTGCGCCCCAAGGAAACCGCAGAGATTATCTTGCAACATCATCCGGATGTGGCGTTGGACTTTGAGGACAATCTAAAGGAAATTAGCCATGGATTGTGGGAGGGCAAGCTAGAAGCCGACATTGAGCAAGAGTTTCCCGGAGACCTAGAGCGCTGGCAGCAGACCCCAGAAACCGTGCAAATGCCAGAAGGGGAGAATCTCCAGCAAGTGTGGGATCGCGCTACGACAGCTTGGAATGCGATCGTCCAAACGGCGGTTAACCAGCCTGAACCGGGGACGACCCTGGTGGTTGCCCACGATGCCGTCAACAAAGCGATTCTGTGCTACGTGTTGGGATTGCCCCCCGATCGCTTCTGGAGCTTTAAACAGGGCAATGGAGCCGTCAGTGTGATTGACTATGCAGCGGATCAGCCGCCCATCATGATGGCGATGAACATCACCGCACATTTAGACGGCGGGGTGTTGGATAAAACCGCAGCCGGAGCTTTATAAAGTATTGAGGGACGAATGAGTCAGCTTCTAAAACAAGTTCGAGTCGTTGATCCGAGTTCCCAAACGGATCAGATTGCGGATGTGTTAATTACGGATGGGATCGTTGCGGCGGTAGAGGATGCGATCGCCGATTATCCAGCCAACGCGACCATTTCTGAAGGGACTGGTTTAATCTTGGCACCCGGACTCGTCGATCTCTATAGTCACTCTGGCGAACCCGGTTTTGAAGAGCGAGAAACCCTGAAAACTTTGATGCAAGCAGCGGCGGCAGGCGGTTTTACCCGTGTTGCCATTTTGCCCGATACCGCTCCTGCGCTCGATCATCTCGCCAGCATCGCATGGCTACACGACCAATCTAAGGCTGTGAGTTCTATGCCCTCTATGGCTTCTATGCTCTCTATGCCTTCTTTGCAGCCTTGGGCAGCGCTGACGCTAGACGTTAAAGCGCAACAACTCACTGAGTTGTCAGAACTAGCAACTGCAAGTATTGCCGGATTTGCCGATGGGAAACCGCTACAAAACTTGATGATGGTGCGTCGATTGTTGGAATATTTGCATCCATTTGGCAAGCCGATCATGCTGTGGGCATGGAATCGGGAACTCGCAGGCAATGGGGTGATGCGCGAAGGATCGGATTCCATCCAGATCGGGCTACCCGGCATCCCGGCGATCGCCGAAACCGCCGCCCTGTCTGAGCTCCTAGAATGCATCGAAGCAATTGGCACTCCAGTCCATTTGATGCGAATTTCGACGGCGCGGGGTGTAGAGTTAATCCGCAATGCCAAAGAACGGGGTCTGCCCATTACTGCCAGCACGCCTTGGATGCATCTACTGCTGAACACTCAAATGATTGCCAGCTATGATCCCAATTTGCGGCTCGATCCGCCCTTGGGCACCCCAGCCGACCAAGCCGCATTGATTGACGCAGTGCAGCAGGGCGTAATTGACGCGATCGCGATTGACCACAGTCCTTATACCTACGAAGAAAAAACGGTGCCTTTTGCGGAAGCTCCTCCCGGTGCGATCGGTCTAGAACTAGCGCTACCCTTACTATGGCATCGGTTTGTTGAGTCCGGCTTATGGACGGCGATCGAACTTTGGTCAGCCTTAAGCACTCGTCCGGCGATTTGCCTCCAACAAAAACCACCGACCCTGGCGATCAGCCCTGCGGGTACTCCAGCGATCGCCCAACCCGTAGAAATGATTCTGTTTAATCCTCAGCAGTGTTGGATTGCAAACCCTCAGTCACTCAAATCATCTGCCTCCAATACCCCTTGGTTAAATCAAGAAATTCGAGGTCAAGTGGTTAAAATGTGGCGTTAAGAGATAGGATATACCCTCAAAAGTAACCTCTAATGAAGCAATTGTCAGACTTAAAAGAATTTTTTGTACTATAGAAAATAGACCGATCGCACGATAGGATTTGTTCGTTTCCGTATTACTGATATATAAGATTTATATAAAGTGCGGCGATTATCATAGATATACCTAGAATAATCTCAGGTATTCCTTAAATCGCTCGGCAGGGGCACCCCTTTTTTAAGGAAGGGATCTAACAACCAATCAATTGTTAGAAATTCTACAGATTACCAGCGAGTTTATTTAGGAATAATTTGAGTGACACGGCATGAAAGAAACTAGCGTAGGAAATCACAGACGACTGCTGCTAATTGATGATGATCCTAATCTGATTTTGTTGGTTAAAGATTACCTGGAGTTTCGGGGATACGAAGTAATTACCGCAGAAAATGGTCGCGAAGCTCTAGAAGTTTTGGAGCAAGATACCCCAGACATGATTATTTGCGACGTGATGATGCCCGAAATGGACGGCTATTCACTGGTGCGTCATGTGCGCGAAGATCCTCGCACTAGCTGGATTCCAGTTCTGTTCCTTTCGGCAAAAGGGCAAAGCCAAGACCGGGTGAAAGGGCTAAATACTGGGGCAGACGTGTATATGGTCAAGCCGTTTGAGCCGGAAGAGTTAGTTGCCCAGGTTGAATCTTCGCTGAAACAGGCGACGCGAATGTCTGAGCGTCCGGGGAGGGGGCATGAATCAACACCCAAGATTCAAGTGCCTTTTGATGTAGAACTCACACCCACTGAGTTGAAAGTGGTTCAATTTGTGGCGCGAGGGATGGCAAACCGCGAAATTGCGGAGCAACTCAATGTTAGCCAGCGAACGATTGAAAGCCACGTCAGCAATATGCTAGGGAAGACTGGATTGCAAAACCGCACAGAGTTAGCTCGTTGGGCGATCGAAAACAACATGGCATAGTTTCAACTCAATCCTATGCAAGTACTTGGTGCAGGAATGCTGTTATTTCTGCCCAGGCAGCATCGGTCGCAACCGGATCAAAGCGATCGCCATCATCGCGCATAAACGTATGGTTTGCTTCATATAAAGACATCGTGTGAGATACGCCCGTGCTGACAAGCTCCTGCATGATCCTTGTGCGTGCTGCTTCAGGAATGTGGGGATCTAAGGTGCCAAACAAGAGGAATAGTTCACCCTGCAACTCTGCCATGCGCTCTAAAGTATCTGCGCTGTCTTTGCCTAATTTGCCGTTATGAATCCCTGTGGGATAGCAGCATACTGAAGCTTTCACTGCATCATTAAAAGCGGCTCGGAACGCCAAATGTCCGCCAATGCAAAAGCCCAGGGTGCCAATTTTGTCGGGTGTAACCATCTCTTCTTTTTTGAGGAAATCTAACACTGCCTCTGCATCCGCATCGTACTCTGCGATCGCCGTTTGGCTCGCATTATTGTTGCCCCGCAATCGCCCCAAATCATCCGGTGCGATCGCGGCTCCAATGGGTTCTAGGCGATGAAAAATTTCGGGGGCTGCTACCACATAGCCGTAACCTGCAAGGCGATCGGCGAGGCGAGTAATCGGGCTGCCTAGTTGATAAATATCAGAGTAAAACAGAATTCCTGGATACTGTCCAACGGGCGCAGGTGACGACACATAGACCCGCATTAGACTATTGCCTACTGTTAAGCCAACATTGCGCCTGATAATTTGCACAAGCTTTCCATTTCCGTCGCGACTACGATCTTAAGAGTAGGGTGAAGAGCTAAACTCTCACGTCATCTTGAAGACAAAAATCATCTTGAAAACAAAAAGCTAACCTTAAATATTCAGTTAAGTCGGAAGACTTTTGGAGCGGACGATAACGCTTTAAAATCAGAAAGAACGCCGACGACTTTCCGTGTTTCGTCTCGGCGTTCTTGCTGGTTCGCTCCTCACACTCCCTAAATATATATCACTGACACAGTTCTGTCATCCCCGTGAAACATCAGAAAAAGTTATCCAAGGTGCTATTGATACTCAAGGTAGTTGTCATCGCTCAACAAAAGCTTCGTCATGCCTAAGTTAAATTAAGCTAACTCTCTATAGCTTGCATTGGGTTCCCTTAAGTTTTACGCTTGAATGATCATTATGAGATGCGCTCATTACGGATTGCGCGTGTATTAGGAGAACTCATGACCAATCGCCCCATCATCCTAGGCATCGTCGGCGACAGTGCGGCTGGCAAAACAACCCTGACACGAGGAATTGCCCAGGTATTGGGGGTTGAAAATGTCACAACGATTTGCACAGACGATTACCACCGATACGATCGCACCCAGCGCGCAGAGATGGGAATTACAGCCCTTCATCCTGACTGTAATTATTTAGACATCATGCAGCAACACTTAGCCTTGCTGCGAACGGGGCAACCCATTCTAAAACCGATCTATAGCCACAAGACCGGAACGTTTACAGCGCCCGAATACATCAAGCCGAATAAGTTTGTGATTGTGGAAGGGCTGCTAGGCTACTCAACCCGTGGTGCGCGTGATTGCTATGACGTGAAGGTTTATCTGGCACCTCCTGAAGCGCTTAGAACCGAGTGGAAGGTCAAACGAGACACTCAAAAACGGGGATACACCGCAGAACAGGTGCTTGCAGAAATGCAGAAGCGAGAGCCAGATTCTGAGCACTTTATTCGTCATCAGCGGCAGTGGGCAGATATGGTGGTGACGTTTTATCCGCCCAGTGATGCGCCCAGTGAAGGAAATGGGCATTTAAATGTGCGGCTGGTACTCAGACCTAATATTCCCCATCCCGATTTAACCAAGGTCGTCAGCAATAATGCGGATTATTCCAATACTGCTATTCGTCTAGGTCTAGATCGAGATATGGGCAAGCCTGTAGACGTGTTGGAAGTCGATGGGCACGCAACCGAAGAGCAGGTGATTCAACTAGAGCATTTTATTTGTAGTGAAACGCCGAATTTGCTGTCGTTTTGCGATCGCGATATGAATCCAGAGCTAGGCAAAGTTATCGGCACCACTGGAGAATCGCTACAGAGCTATCCGCTAGCGATTACCCAACTTTTAATTGCGTATCATATGCTAAGAGCGACTTAACGGGAATGGGCGCATTTTGAATAGGTGCTGTGGCATCCCGCAAATAGGCATCCAGCAAATAATTGATAGGTAAAGCCGATGATTAAGACTGAAGAAATCATGATTTCTTCAGTCTTAATCATTTATGCTAGCGATGCAATCAATCATCCAAAATGCAATCAATCATCCGAAATCAACGGAGAGGCAGGGATTTGAACCCTGGGTTCCTTTCGGAACTCTCGATTTCAAGTCGAGTGCATTCGACCACTCTGCCACCTCTCCAAAAAG
>JBGTAZ010000307.1:0-18307 GCA_041749615.1 Leptolyngbyaceae cyanobacterium
CAGAAAGAGTGAGAAGCCTCAAAAAAACTGACTTCAAAACATTTTGTACTTTTTATAAATCACGATAAAAATCTTTTTGGACTCGCCTAGCAATACGCGCCACATCATAAAACAACAGCGTGATGCTTTTACAAGGACGGAACACTTTTGCGATCAAACTAGCCAGTCATAAATCGCGTAACAGATCAACAAAAAACTCTGAAAGACTTTCCTTGATAAGGTTTGTTCAATTGCTATCAATGCACTGGGAACACACGTTGAACAAGCTAGGGAGATAAGAAAAACTAAATTTAAACTGATTGCCAAATCCTTATTAGACAATCTAGTTAATTCTACTTAGCTAATAAACTCTACGAACTGAAAATAGTTTTGTCAAGCACTAAGCTTACGCTGGAGGAGGGCAAGTTGCTCGAAAAACGTACACCGCAAACAGACACGCGATCTAAAGTAACTGCAAAACGGTAACAAATGATTAAGAAGTTATCACTTTTTTTAAAGCAAGTCGTTCTTCGCGAACGGGTTTTGTATTTGCATCTTTTGAATGACACGTTTAGCTAGCCCTATCGGTCTAAGCTGATGATTGGGGGCGACCGAGGGTAGTGATGTATAAAACGGCTTCGTCAATGGGGATGCCCAGCACTTCGTTGACCTGATCGTCAAAAAAGCCAGCAATGCCGCTCACGCCTAAACCCAGATGAATCGCTGCCAAGTTGAGGCGTTGCCCTAGCCGTCCGGCATCCAGGTGTAAGTAGCGATAAACGCGATCGCCGTAGGTGGCAACGGCGGCTTTCAGATCGGCAGTGTGAAATAGAACGACCGCCGCATCTCGTCCCAAATCTTGTCCTAGACAGAGAAAATGTAGCTCTTGGCGAAAATTCTTAAAGCGAATTTGGCGGAGTTCCTGAGAGTTGGGCGCAAAATAGTAGCAGCCTTCTTCCAACCCATCGACGGAGGAAACCACCATAAAGGTTTCTACTAAGCTGAGATCAAAACAGTCGGGAGTCCCGTCTAACCCTTGCTCAGCATAGTGCTGGGGTTGATAGGTAAAGTCTAATAGCTGCTTCAGTTCATAGAAGGTGAGCGGATCTCCGGTATAGGCACGAGTGGAGCGCCGTTTGAGGAGGGTATTTTCTAACCCCTTCAGTTTGTTTCCCCAGGCGATCGCATCGGTTGCAGTCGGCACTTTTGTACAAAACGGAAAATTGTATTTATCGGTGCGTTGTCCTTCGGTAGGTGACAGTTTCCAGTTCACCTTCAGGGTTTCATTCAGGTCAATTTGGGTTGCCTGATGAAAGTAAGCCAGCAGTTCGCCATCGGCAAGGGTGGGATAATCTACCTGCGTCCGGGTGGGAACAATTGTCTTGACAAGGGGAAGATTTTGGCGCACTTCTAGCAAATCAGCCAGCGGCAGCACCGCGATCGCGCCTTCTTGAGCAGAATCCAAATACAACACCTGATTCACGGCTTCATCCATAAAACTGCCAATCAGATGGGGGCGGTAATCATTCATGGCACAGGTTAGATCAATGTTGCCCAACAAATGTCCCGTATCTAAACACATGCGGCGATAGGCGCGATCTTGATATCGCCATTGCGATCGCAAAAATACTGTGGTGACAATCAACGCCAATTGGGTGTTTTCTAAAACAGGATGCCAGAAACACGCCGCTTGGAGCTTCGTCCACAGGTCATTCTCCCAAAAATGGATCAAAGAATGGGTGCGCGCTTGATAGTTAAACAACCCGGCGGGTAGTAAAGGAGTGCCCCGCGAAATTAGATAAAGTTCCGCCGGGTAAAGCCCACCCGCAGAGGGAGCCGATCTCAAATAATGAGGTTCACCAACCGTGGGAACCATCCCCGTTAAGCCATAGCTGCAAAATAAAAGTTGGGAGATCCGCTGCCACCATTTGCCTGTAGGGTCGTCGGCAAATTTTTCGGGATTCTCCGTTAAAAATGGCTTCAGATCAAACGAATTGCCAATTTTGTATTCCTTGAACGGAATCGGTTGCTGATTCCAATCGGGCGGTTTACTTTTGGAGTTGATGGTTCTGGGATCGTATTTGGTGCGTTCGTGATAGTGCTGGGCGATCGAGGCTGTCGGTTGGGGCATATAGGAATTGGGCGCTGGCTGATCTCCTTTCCCAATCTTGACACTCTCTCCCAGAAAAGTGTCACTTCCTTAGGGCGGAGTGACTGAACGGGAGAGGGGCGGCTTTACCGCAGACTCGCCCATTTGCTGCAACTTCGATCGCCAAAGGGCATATCCTGCAACGCTCAAATGTAAACCATCGGTGGTGAGTTCTTCTTTAATGTAGCCCTGGGCATCCGCAAAATCGCTGTGTAAATCTAAGTACTTTACGCCTTCATCACGGGCGACCCGCTCTAGTTTTTCATTAATCGTGCGAACCCAGCGGCTTGAAATGGTTGGCAACCGCTCCACCCATAAAGGATGCTCTTTGGCAGCCGGATCACCTTTGACAGAGGCAAGATAGCGCTGACTGGCGCGATCGCCGCCGTGGGGCAAAATGGATTGAATCACAATCGTTGCCTGCGGATGGGCGGCTTTCAGATGGCGAACAATCTCTCGCTGATTGGCAACCAACGTTTCACCCCGCACGCCTTTGATCAAATCATTAATGCCAATCATGACAAAAATAGTCTGAGGCTTAGTTTGATCTAAAAATTTGACTCGTTTCAACAGCCCATAGGATGTTTCACCCGAAATCCCTTGATTAAGCCATGTGGCTCCTGCGGGCAGCAAATCGCTGGGAAACCACAAACTTAAGGAATCCCCCGCTAAGACGTTTAATTGGCTAGGGGACTGATCGGCGATCGCCGCCGCCTCACGCCGCAGCATTTGCACCCACTCCGCATAATTTAACTGCCGTCTCACCCCAACTTCCGCCGTAGACACCGTAGAACTGGCTGGCGAAGGATCAGGCGTTGAGTAAGGCTTGGGTTCGTCTACCGTAGACGCACGAACCTGAGCAGAACTCCGAAAGTTATCTCGATGAAAGCTAAGCAGCGCAACTAGTAGTAACAAACCACTCGCTAAACTTGCAAAAATAGCCCAGGTTGGCAGAGCGCTAAAACGTCTAAACACTTGCTCAGATCAAACACGATGGATCAGATCTTAAAGGCTATCTTGGAAACGGTTACAAATCAGTTCTAAAAACTGTTTGTAGCCCCCAAGATAGCCTTCATTTGTGACTAGATTTCAGTGAAGCAACCTGATGTGCAACTAAAGTTATCCCACCCTACGGGAAGCAAGCTTGTATCTTGAAGCTAATCAGGTGAAACGGATCAAGCATCCATTTTGCATGAGAAAGAACGGTAGAAGAGAGGTTGGAAGCAAGCTGAGGCAACAAGCCTGGGACGTAGATTAAACCCCTTCTCCCGCCTTGGGAGAAGGGGAGAAAGAATGTTTCAAAGTCCCTCTCCCGCTCTGGGAGAGGAATTTAGGGTGAGGGTTACAAATGTGGGATGCGCCCCTGCCGTTTGGCTTAATAATTTCGGCTTGCAACCCCAGGATTACCCATCCCACTGGATAGGTCAGAGGGAGAACCTGTGCTATCTTTCACAAATCCTGCATAGGCTTCCATGCCATGTTCGCCAATATCTAGCCCAATAAACTCTTCTTCTTCAGTCACTCGGATGCCTAAAGTTGACTTGAGGATGAACCAGAAAATAGTAGAAAGAAGCACGGTAAAGCCGCCCACTGTCATAATGCCCACAAATTGATGCCAAAGCTGCTCAATTCCGCCACCCAACAGTAAGCCAGCCTTTGGACCTGCTGAATACAATGCACCCGCTACGTCGCTGGGTCCCACTGCAAACAGACCCACTGCGAAAGTTCCCCAGACTCCACAAACCAGGTGAACCGATGTTGCCCCAACCGGATCATCAACCTTAATTTTGTCGAAGAACCCGACTGCAAATACCACCAAAACCCCACCAACTGTACCAATCACGGCAGCGGCTGGAACTGTAACAAAGGCGCAAGATGCGGTGACTGATACCAAACCTGCCAGAATGCCGTTGATGATCATGGACAGATCAGGCTTGCCTAAGTAGAGCCATGCGGTGATAGTTGCGGCAAGTCCACCAAATGCCCCAGCAGTGTTGGTAGTAATTGCAATGTGAGAAATAAGTGAACCATCGCCTACTGCCATCGTAGAACCAGGGTTAAAGCCGAACCAGCCCAACCACAGAATTAGAGTGCCTAATGTGGCAATGCTCATGTTGTGGGCAGGCAGTGCGTTTGAGTGACCACCTGCCCCATATTTGCCTAACCGAGGACCGAGAATCGCGGCACCCATGAGGGCAGCCCAACCACCCACCGAGTGGACTACAGTTGAACCCGCAAAATCCCAGAAACCCAAGGTTTGTAGCCAACCGCCGCCCCAAATCCAGTGCCCGGTGATGGGATACGCAATCCCTACAAGCAAGAAGCTAAATATTAAAAAGCTCACAAACTTGATGCGTTCTGCCACTGCTCCAGATACGATTGTGGCGGCTGTTCCAGCAAAGACAAGCTGAAAGAAAAATTTTGCCAGTAGGGGAACACCCGCCCAACTAAGAGAGCTAAAGATTCCTTTGTAAGCGTCTCCTGTGGCGGGGCTAGTATCTGCGCCTGCCAAGAAAAAGCCGCCACCACCGCCAATAAAACCACCGCCAGTAGTGCTAAACATTAGCCCAAAGCCGATCGCCCAAAATGCAACGGAAGAAAGGGCAAATACGATTAAGTTTTTAGAGAGAACGTTAACGGCATTCTTCTGGCGGCAAAAGCCAGTTTCCAGCATACAAAAGCCAGAGTTCATAAAAAACACCAACATACCCGCCACCAACACCCACATGGTATCGAGACCCACTTTTAGGGTTTCAGTGGTTTTTGCGACATCTGCCAGCGTCGGCGCACCTTGGGCAAACGCTTCATAGCCCCAGATTAATACAATGATCAGGGCAAGGGGAATACACGCCTGAGCGCTAGGGGATAGCTTTCTAGAGTACCAATCGAGCGATCGCCACTGGTTTGTTGGGATTGGCGCTAAACGCTGCTTCCTCCGGGCTGAAGATTTAAACGGAAGTTTCATGGTCATTGGCAGGAATTCCTTACTGGAGTTTGAGCGGCACTTTGATGAACAGCATCTTAACTAAGAGGAGGATGAGCAACCTCAGAAATCAGCGGAACCCTGAGCGATCGCGAAACTTCAAAACGCTTGAAGCAAACACTCAGATGCTTAACGCATAGACTTCTGGATGTCATCACACCTTTTAGGGAGGTCTAAAGAAAATAACAAAAATAACCCTTAATGAATTCCATCTTTTCCGACCCGGTTATTCTGTAATCTTTTATACAAAAATTATTCTCCTTTGCGAATGCTAAAAGCTTGACATCCATGTAAACCGCATAGCTGCTAAACGTTAGATGATATGCTGTTTCCTTTTGATGATGAGTAACAGCCTCGCCGACGTATAAAAAGCTTCAAAGAACATTTTGTAAAATCCGTTTTAGTGGTTTTTGAGGCGAGTTAGATTCAACACAATCACTGCTGAAAAAGACTTAGACAAAAAGGCGTGATCTATTCGCGAAAAAAACGTCAAAAAGACTGACAAAAATACCGTTATGGAGTAGATATGTCTAGGGGACTTATGAAGCTTGGTAAACTATGAGCAGCGTGGGTAAGTTTTTTGTCAATTTCAATCAAATGAGCCTTTTTAATTTGAGTTCCTCTAAACAAAGGTCACGACTGGCGATCGCCATCACGACCCCTCTTTTGTTTTTTGGAATGGGGCAATCGCACTTTGCCCTGTCGAAGCCTTCAATATTGGCGCAATCAGTAGATGTACTTGAGCAGCCGACCCCTATAGAAACACCCGCCCCTGCCACAAATGCTAGTTGCCAACCCCAAGCCACTCAGCCAATCGGTAGCATCACCCAGCTTGTTAGCAACATTTCTCAAACGGCTAACTGGGTTGAGCAGCCCGCCTTTGGCATGGGCGCGATCGTCGGTCAGATTGCCCCGCAGGTCATGGCGTATCTCAATCCCAGCCCTTTTCCCGAAATCAATTCTCTCGCACGGCAAGCCAAAGTGCCCGTGATGATGTATCACGACATCCTGCCAGAAAAGCTCGTGTTCTTTGATGTCACGCCGCAAGAGTTTGAGCAGCATCTTCAGCTCATCAAACAAAAAGGGCTAACCCCCATCAGCATGGATCAGCTTGTGGCACACCTCCGCACCGGCATTGCCCTACCAGCCAAACCGATCTTGCTTAGCTTCGATGATGGCTATAAGGGACATTACGACTATGTCTATCCCCTGCTAAAAAAATATAACTACCCCGCGACCTTCTCGATCTATACCGCCAAAGTCGGCAAACAGATGGGGCGCTCTAGCCTCAACTGGGAACAACTGCGAGAAATGGCAAAAGATCCCCTTGTGACGATCGCCTCCCACAGCGTCAACCACACAGTGATGGAGGGGCTGACTCCGGCTCAACTGCTACTCGAAACCCAAGAGTCTAAGCGCATTCTAGAAGCAGAGCTAAGCATCCCCATTCGCTACTTCACCTACCCAGAAGGCAAATTTGATCAGGCAGCTCTAGAGTCAGTGCAAGCAGCCGGATATCTAGCAGCACTGACGATGAACGATGCCGATGAACAACTCGCAGGTCAGTCACAAAGCCTAATGGCGATCGGGCGAATCGGGCAATCCCGTATTCAAGAAATGGTCGATATTGCGTGGGGCGGCTCCCCAATGCCATCCATCAGCATGGGGTTCAACTTCACAGCCCCCGTCCGTCGGCTTGATATGACAATCAATCAAAATCCGTTTATTTTTATTGCCGGTGGCAAGCCAGTCACCATTCACTACAACACCCGTGGGCAAATCCCTCAAATTATTGCAAATACGCCTGTAATCGCCGCCGTCGATGGCACCTTCTTCTCACTAGAAATGCTGGACTCTAACGAAATGCTAGGTCCAATCTATAGCCAAAGCCATGGTCAATTTATTCCCGGCAAGCGCGGCGAAATTCCATTTTTAGAAAATCGTCCCCTCGTTTTAATCGGAACTGAAGCCGTCCAATTTATTCCCTTCAACTTCAAAAAGCACAACACATTAGAAGCCCTCCAGGCAGAGATGCCCACTGTGACCGATGCTTTTGTTGCTGCGGGTTGGCTAGTTGAAAATAGCAAACCTCAGCCCATAGAGCGATTTGGTCGGCTGTATAGCGTCAACGAATTGAGACATCGGGCGTTTTGGGGAATTAATCAACAAGGGCAACCTCAAATCGGCGTGTCTACCGAACCCATTGGCTCGGTAGACTTAGGCATAGCGCTTGCTAAAGCAGGATTTCGAGATGCGGTTATGCTAGATTCGGGTGCCAGCACGTCCTTAGCCTTTAAAGGAAAGTCCTTAGTCGCTTATGAGCCTCGTGCTGTCCCCCATGTCGTTGGCTTAATTCCGCCTCCGGGCGATGTGGGCACCGCCTGCCCAGTGGTGACATCTTCTATTTCCCCATAAGCCCCATAAACAAGTATTTATACTTCACCTTACGAGGTAACTACTATCGCCATCTCGTATATCGCCATCTCGTAAGTGTTACTTTCTTTCTCACTCTTTAGCCGTGCTTAAATCCCATGCTATTATTTAGGACTGCTGACTTTGTGTAAATAGGAATTCGGACAACTCATGGCTCTGGTGCAACAGCAAAAACAAGAAATTATCTCCTCCTATCAGGTTCACGAAACTGACACGGGTTCTGCGGACGTACAGGTGGCAATGCTCACTGAACGGATTAATCGACTGAGTGGACACTTGAAGACCAACAAGAAAGATCATTCCTCCCGTAGAGGTTTGCTAAAAATGATTGGTCAAAGAAAGAGTTTGCTGGCTTATATTCAAGCGGGAGACAATGCTCGCTACCGTGCATTAATCACCAAGCTGGGCATTCGCGGCTAATCCAGGAAAAGCGATCATGGCATCTAAGTCTTGGAAATCGAAAAATAAAGATAAACGTGAAGAGTTTGCAGGATTGTCCCAAGACATTAATCCAAGCAGTTCTTCGCGTTTGCCGTTTGAGCCAGTTCAAAACCCTAAAAAAGCTCATAGAACTAGCATTCAAGCTCCAAAACCTGAATCTGATCCCGGCTCTAAGAGTGGCTCTTTAGAGCAGTCAAGGCAAATCAAAAAACAGGCTAAGCAAAATACAGCTTCAGTGCCTAGCCATTCTGCTGCCATGCCAGAAATCGTTAGTCAACGAATGGTTAGGCGAATTGCGCTTTTCTGTGGCATTCCATCTGGTCTTGGAATGTTGACATTCATAATTAGTTACATTGTTGTCAGCCAGCACTACTTTAAGCTGCCATCAGTGGTAGTTTTTCTGATTAGTTTAGGCTTCTTTGGATTGGGCGTTTTAGGTCTTAGCTATGGTGCCCTTTCTGCGTCTTGGGATGAAGATCGGGTTGGAACTTGGTTTGGCTGGAGTGAATTTAGAACCAATTTTGGACGTACGATCGCATCTTGGCGGGAAGCACAGCAGAAAGAGTCATAACCCATCTCAAAGATTGTGCTTTGTCTTGTCATTTTGCACATCATTCACAACACACCCAAGGATAGAAACCCATGATCGTGGTCATGAAAACTGGTTCCCCAGAAATTGAAGTCAATCGCCTGACTGAAGAATTCTCAAGCTGGGGTCTTAGCCCAGAAAAAATTGTTGGCAGTCACAAGGTTGTGATTGGATTAGTGGGCGAAACAGTAGACATGGACCCCCGGCAAATTCAAGAAGCAAGCCCCTGGATTGAAGAGGTATTGCGAGTAGAAAAACCCTACAAGCGCGCTAGTCGCGAGTATCGGCAAGGATCTCCTAGTGAAGTTACTGTTTCCACACCCAATGGAGCCGTGACGTTTGGCGAACAGCATCCGCTTGTAGTAGTGGCGGGACCGTGTTCTGTCGAAGATGAAGAAATGATTGTGGAAACGGCACGGCGCGTTAAAGCTGCTGGCGCACAGTTTCTCCGAGGAGGAGCTTACAAGCCACGAACCTCTCCTTATGCGTTTCAGGGACATGGCGAAAGCGCTTTGGGATTGTTAGCCCAGGCGAGAGAAGCCACTGGACTCGGCATTATTACTGAACTGATGGATGCCGCAGATTTAGAGCCTTTGGCAGAAGTGGCTGACATCATTCAAATTGGTGCCCGCAACATGCAAAACTTTTCGTTGTTGAAAAAGGTGGGCGCGCAGGAAAAACCCATTTTGCTAAAGCGGGGGATGGCGGCAACGATTGAAGATTGGCTGATGGCGGCAGAATATATTCTGGCAGCAGGCAATCCGAATGTGATTCTCTGTGAGCGGGGTATTCGCACCTTCGACAGTAAGTACACTCGCAATACCTTAGATTTATCTTGTATCCCTGTTTTGCGATCGCTGACTCACTTACCAATCATGATTGATCCCAGTCATGGTACGGGCAAATGGGAATATGTGCCTTCCATGGCGGCGGCTTCCATTGCGGCTGGCACCGATTCTCTGATGATTGAAGTCCATCCCAATCCTAAGAAAGCATTATCCGATGGTCCACAGTGCCTCACTCCAGAGCAGTTTGACCAACTGATGCAACAGCTTTCCGTGGTTGGAAAAGCAATGGGTCGCTGGATTGCCCAGCCTCTATTAGCGACTGTGTAACTCACTAGACTGAAATTTGGTGATAATTGTAGTAGGGGCATTTTACGAAATGTCCCTATTTTTTTGTGAATTAATCAAGATGTTAGAGAAGTTTTCAGTCAACGACTAACGCGAGATTCAGCATGATTGATTTATCAGATTTCACAATTCGTGCCGCTGAAGAGAGCGATCGCGCCCAATTTATCAACTTGGCGCGACTGGCGTTTATGCCAACACGATCGCAGGCGGATGTGGAAAAAGAGATGCAAGACGAGCCGCTCAATCCACCGGGCGGACAGGGATGGGTGGTAGCCGATCAGTCTGGTCATTTAGCCGGACGCTACCGCCATCTTGAGCTATCCTTGTTTTTTCAAGGGATAGAGTTTCCAATGGCGGGAGTCGCAGGCGTTGCAGTTGCGCCAGAGCGCCGAGGGCAAAAAATTGCTCAGGGGATGATCGAACACGCCCTGAAACTGTTTCACGAGCAGCAGATCCCCTTATCGATGCTGTATCCGTTTCAGCATGGATTTTATCGCAGGTTGGGCTGGGCTTGGGTGGGCGAAACCCGCCAATATCGAGTATCTGCCCGTCACCTGCCGCTCTACGCGGAGCGGATGCAGGTAATGCCCTATCGGGACGACTTGGAAGCAGCCATCAAAGCGGTGTATCAGGAAGCCGCACATCAGCATAATGGCTGGTTGCAGCGGGAACCCAATCGCTGGAAGGGATACTTTAAACCCGAAGGTGGACAAGAAATCTACGGCTATGCAGAAGCGGGAACTCTGCTGGGCTATATGGTGGTTGAGTTTACCCATTTGGAGCCGACCAAAACTCAGTGGGCGATCGCGGTGCAAGAGTGGGTCGCGCTGACTCCTGCCGCCTATCGCGGACTGATTGGTTTTTTGGCATCCTTGCGAGATCAGGTCACTACGATTATTTGGAATACTGATCCCCAAGATCCATTCCCCCATCTGCTGAGTGAGCAGCGCTGTGATCCGGCATTACCGCCCCAACCGTTTGAATTTGGTTTAACCCATCGGTTTGGCGCAATTGGGGGCGGGTTTATGTGGCGGTTAGTGGATGTGGTAAAAGCCTTGGAACTGCGCCCAATTCATCCGGGAGAACCGTTTGCGATCGCCTTTGATATTATCGATCCCGTGCTGGGCAATCAGCAGATTGCTGTGGAATTTGCCGAGAAAACAATGCACCGGACTCAACAGCCTGCCGCGACTAAAATCACGCTTTCCATAGAACATTTAACTCAGCTATTTTGTGGAATGCGATCCGCCGCAGAATTACATGGGTTAGGGGCAATAGACATCGAAGGCGACGTTACTCTACTGTCACAACTCGATGCAGCATGGCAGGCAAATCCGCCCTTCTGCTGGGACTTTTTCTAACTTCTGCCTCATTCCTCTTCCGCTGGCTCATCAAATTTGAGCGACTGCAATTCATGAAGCTGGTGTTCCATGCGCTTGAGCGATCGCATCAATTCTGGCAAGGTATTTAAGTTTTCGGGCAACAAAATCGATTGAGAATGGCTATGGATGTATAGCTCATTAATTTTGTTCTGCAACTGCTGAGCAAACCCCATTGCCTCTTGCTCCAGACTCACTAACTGTTGCTGTTTATAAAACTTGAGTGCTGCCCCTCGTAGCACTTGCAGCGTCGCCTCTTCACCATGTTTGCCAGGAATAAGCCGCAAGCGCAATAACAACCGCTGGTTTTGATAAAGCCGTTCAACTTCTACTTGTTTAGTTTTTTGAACCAGATTTGTCGATGACTCAGTTAAAGCTTTCAATTCACAAATTACGCCCTCAAACTTACTCAGTTCCAAGTCATTCAGGACTGCCTGCACCGCCCCATTCTGACTCCACAAAATTCTCCCCTGGTGAGATTGGCGCTCTAAATAGAGCCGCCCAATTCCCCAATCTAAGATTCGGGCAAGTAACTCTTGTAGTAAGTCCTTTGGAGAAAGCGCCGCCAACACTTCCGGTGGATCAGACAAATGAGTCGGATGAATCTCTAAGCGACGCAGAGTTTGGGTCGGTATTGGAGTGGAACCCTTCTGAACCAAAGTTTCAGCAACGTGAGTAACCACTTGGGTGGCATCGGCAATGGTTTGAGTTGCCAAATCGCCGGCGATCGCCAATGACGGTAACGTCGTAGGGCTATCGACCACCAACGTCGGGTATTCATACGCCGATTTTGGGGAGATCTCTTGAGACACCACCGTCTCCGCATCGCCCAGAGCTTTCCCTTCCGCAAACCGTTTAACCGATTGCTCAGCCAATTTTTTGGCTATGCGTCGGGCAACGGGCTGAGGAGCAGTGCTAGCCGCCTTCTTTTGAGCATCCGCATAGTGGAGATAGGCAGATAGCGCCGCATAGTGAGCGTCAGATGCGATCGGGTGAGGCACTAAAGAGCAATTCATGTATGCCAAAATCCGACGAACATAATCGAGAGCAGTCGTGTCGTCGGTATCCACCATGCCTAGCTTTAGCCGACTTCCTTCAAGAGAAAGCGGCAGAATTTGATGATAGAGACACGCTTCAAACGGCAGAATGCTATCAACCAAGCGAAAGGCTTGCTCAGTATCAATTTGAGACATCCAATCTGGTTTAAGCCCAGCGATGTCACTGGGCTTATCAGTCAGGGAACTTTGAGGGTCTAATGGATCACCACTTAAAGACACCATAGGAAATCAATGCAGTGGGTGAATCTTAATGACACTATGCTAGTCTGTCAATGAATTTTAGCGCAGTACAAAATCAAAATTCGGCGAGATCGCTGGCAAATGCTTCACAAACCATCATACATGCCTAACCAACCGGATCACGAAAGGAACGGGTCAGGCAAACAAAATACGCATTGTTGAGGCTGCGGCTAGATTACACAGCTTTTAGGTTGCTTAGATGAATTGCAGCGATCGCCGCCTAAAGGTCAAAACCTGACCCACTGCCGAACGGATTAGATTTTTAGTCCTAAGCAGCGAGTTCTTTTTCGATCGCGCCCATCAGTTCTACGGCATCAGGAGCGATCGCACTTTTGTATCGACCCACCACTTCACCCTGCTTATTCACCAAAAACTTTTCAAAGTTCCAGGCGACATCCCCAGCCGGAGCGGTTTGAGTTAGCCGAGCATAGAGCGGATGCTGCTCAGCACCTTTCGCATGAACCTTGTCAAACAGAGGAAAGGTCACGCCATAGCGGGTTTCGCAAAATTGGGCGATTTTATCGGTGCTGTCTGGTTCCTGGGCACCATAATCATTGCAAGGAAAGCCCAAAATTTCCAATCTTTGCGCGTGATACTTTTGATATAGCGCTTCTAACCCTTTGTATTGAGGCGTGTAGCCGCAATACGATGCCACGTTGACAATTAGCAACACCTTGCCTGCATAGTCTCCCAACGATTGCTCGGTGCCTGTAATCGTCTTGACCGAAATATCTGCGATCGTGTTACTCATAACCTTCCTGAAATCGTTTTCCCTCAACTATCCTAGCCGCTTTCAGGGAGATTCAGATTTCAGGCTTCGACGTGAGCGCTCAGCCGAACGGTGTCGGGTTTCAGGTGCCAGAGGGAAATTCAAAACTCAAAACTATAGTCCTATCGCTTAGGCATCAGTTTCAGCAAGCCATTCCACAGCAGGCGAATAAATTCTTCAATGTTAAAAAAGCAAAAATCAAGTATCCGCATGACTCGTTCCATCAAGCTTTGCTCGTAGCCCATCAGCGTTGCTTCTGTATCAATGGCTTCTAAAATAGGACTATTTTCAATCGTTGCGATATCCAGCGATCGCTGCACTTGTGTCGTTACTTGAGTCGTACTTTCAGGAATCATCTGAGTAGAATTGGCAGCCGTCACTGATGAAGGGCTATCAGAAGCAGTGCTACCAGAAATCGTCAGTTCAGCATTCAACGATCGCTCAGGACGATCGCGGCTAGGTGCTAGGGTCGCAATCACGCGATCGCGCAGTTGAGCAAAACTCAGCCCAGGCAGCACGGCTCCAGGGGCACTATCTGCCAGATCTGCCTCCTTAAATAAATTAGTGGCGATCGCCACGGAACCCTGCTGCATCCATGCCATTAACTGATAAAACGGACGCACACCCGGAAAAACTGGACTGTGGGAGCGGGGCGATCTCACGGGATCAAGCTGAGCCGCACCTTGGCGCAACCGCAAATAGCGGCAATAGTGGGCAACTTCCCAACGAATCCGCTGCTGCAAAATCAGTTGTTGGTCAGCATCCAGAATATCCAGAATTTCATTGCGATTCGTGATCAATACCAGCGATCGCGGCTCCAGTTGCGTTGCCACCCCGCGAATAAAAATGGAGGCTGGAGCAGATAAGTTGCTGTCGCCTGTTTCCTGGGATGGGGACAAATGGCTAGAAAGGTCAATTTCTGCTAGACAGTCGCGCACTGCCAGCATTGACTGCCGCACTGGAGCATCTATAGTCAACGAACCCGATGCAGGGATTAAAGATTTTTTTGCTGGCGACCCTAGTAACCGCAGTAACCGCGATCGCCCTCCTTGCAGTGCCCCAATCACGCGATCGGGCAAACTTTTGGGATGGCGCGATTCCCCTAGGGAGTCCTGCGGAACGCTTCGCCAACGTTTCACGAATCGCCCATAGGCTGCCACCTCCCAACGAATCCGCTGGGCGAGTTCATCCTGCTGCTGCGAGGTCAACACATCTAATATGTGATTCGCTTGAGTCACCAATACCAGCGCTTGGGTTTCTACTAAACACGCGATCGCCCGTATTCTCGTCGTCTGTAGCTCCAGCCCAATGGGTAACCGTTCTGGCAAAGAAAAGCGATCGATCACCTGAAATACTTGTTGCAAAGCAGTTTCCGCCGTAAATGGCAAAGGGGCTGATTGCAGCGGAATCTCAATCTCGTCCAGGTTTTCAGTCGGTAGAAAACTGGATGCATCGGGCTGGATTGCCTTACCCACCGCCTTGCCCACCGAGCGCACCGATTGAAACAGGGCATACACTGGATAGACCAAAATTTGGGCGCTCCAACTGGTCGCAACGTGCAACTGGCGCACCGTTTCCTGACGGCGATCGAGCCAGTGGCGTGTTTGGCGCAACAGCCTACGAAAAAACTGACTTTGATATGGATCAGATGGCATGGCAGGTGTGGCGATCGCCCGTTCCCAAGTGGCACCAATTCAGAGCGTTTGTGGCGGTGAAACCCAGCCGAACTTCCCCATAGTAAAACCTAACGCAATCTTTTCGTAGGGATCTTTCGTAGCGATCGGCAAACTCAACACCGTATACTAGATGAGTTTACCCGGACTAGATTAAACTCTTGGGCGTTGACCTGCGTAGCTACGTTTATATTGATCGGCTGCAAGCACAGCATGCCGCTTACTTAGGAACCGTTTCGATTGGGTTTCTTCCCCTTCCGGGCGATGCTTCCTTGTGGATTGAAATTTCTCCCGGCATTGAAATTAACCGGATTACCGATGTGGCGCTAAAATCGGCGGTGGTGCGTCCGGGTATCCTCATGGTAGAGCGTCTCTATGGCTTACTAGAAATCCATTCCACCAATCAAGGAGAACTTCAAGCCGCAGGTAAAGCCATTTTGGATGTTCTGGAAGTGCGCCGCCAAGATTGCCTCAAGCCCCGCGTTCTCTCTAGCCAAATCATTCGCAATATTGACCCTCATCACGCTCAACTAATCAACCGCAACCGCCGGGGGCAAATGATTATGTCTGGGCAAACGCTCTATGTGTTTGAAGTAGAACCCGCAGCTTGGGCGGCACTAGCAGCCAATGAAGCCGAAAAAGCTGCGTTGATCAATATTTTGCAAGTGTCGGCGGTGGGTAGCTTTGGGCGATTGTATTTGGGGGGTGAAGAGCGAGATATTTTGGCAGCTTCTCATGCGGTGCTGTCGGCGATCGAAAGTGTGCCTGGGCGATCGCTTGATACTGGACGATTGGAATAATTGGGCGGCATTCAGTGCAAAAATAGATTGAGAACAAGGGCGCTTTCCGATGGATAAAGGGCAAAAAACGGATGGCGGACGTTAGATATTTAACCCAGTTGAAGCAGCAATTAGTATCCCTGAGACGCAATGGATCTGAGCCTATTGCAGATAAGGGAAAGCAGGGTGGCACTGAACGGGGGCGATCGCACTGTCTTTACTTCTCTAGAGTTGATCTAAGCCATGCCGAATTAGTCAATGCCAACCTGAGCCACGCCGATTTTAGCCATTCTAATCTCAGCCACGCCAATCTAATTGGAGCCAACCTGACCCAAGCAAACCTACGCGGAGCCGACCTCAGCCATGCCAACCTCATCGGCACCGAGCTACGCGGAGCCGATCTGCGCGCAGCCGATCTTACCGGGGCAAACCTGCAACGCACCGATCTGAGCCTAGCCCTGCTTGTGGGTGCCGATCTGGGAAATGCCAATCTCAGCAACGCAAATTTGCATCAAGCGGAACTGGGTCACATTCATTTTTATCAGGCAATCCTGCATCGCGCTATTCTCACCCAAGCTCATCTGTGTGGCGCATATCTATTTGGAGCCGATCTCAGCGGCGCAAATTTGACAGGCGCGGATCTCCGGTGGGCGAATTTGCGGAAGGTGAATCTGGCAGACGCAAACCTGCAAGGAGCAATGTTGCAAAGCGCAAATCTGAGCGGGGCGTGCTTGCATCGTGCCAACTTGCAAGAAGCGAACTTGCAGCAGGCAATTTTCATCAACGCCGACCTCACTAACGCCAATCTGCATTATGCAAATGTAGAAAATTGCTATTTTCATCCAGCGTTAGTGCAAGGGGTGATTTGGGGCGATCGCCCGCCTGCATCCTCTAGATAGCATCTTTATTGGAATAAAGAGTGGATGGGTAAGAGTGTGGCGCATGTAAGTGAAAGCGGCTGTAAAGTTGGCAATCTCCTAGTCTGGCAATAACCAAAAATGGGGCTTTAATATTTTTATTTGCAAAACTTCAGTGTGGGTGCCTGCTGCATGACTGCGTTTTCAGCGAAATTTCCAGATATTCAAACACACTGGGCGCGATCGTTTATCGAAGCGTTGGCGCAGCGGGGAATTGTGCGGGGGTTTCCCGATGGCAGCTTTCGACCCGAACAAGCAGTGAGTCGGGCAGAGTTCGCGATCATATTACAAACTGCGTTTCCGCAGTCTGCAAAGATCCGTCCCTACCAGCCATTTTTGGATGTGCCAGCCAGCTATTGGGCAGTGGGTGCGATTCGCTGGGCATACGAAACCGGGTTTATGAGTGGCTATCCGGGGCAACTGTTTCGTCCTACTGAACCGATCGCGCGATCGCAAACTTTGGCGGCGCTAATGGGTGGCTTAAAGCTATCGACCACTATTTCAGTGCCACTGAAGGATCTATATGAAGACGCAGCCCAAATTCCAGGCTATGCCACGAACGCGATCGCTGCGGCAACGGTGAATAGCATTGTGGTCAACTACCCGTCTCTGCGGCGGTTGCGCCCGACTCAACCCGCAACCCGTGCTGAAACCGCAGCCTTTGTCTATCAATGTTTGGTGGCATTACAACAAGCTCCCGCGATCGCCTCCAGTGCGATCGTCCGCTGGCAACCCAGCCAAACCGTGAAAGTCATCCATCCCCGCGAGTTTCGTGCCGCCTGGGTGACTTCCGTGTGGAATAAAGATTTTCCGTCTCAGTCTGGGCTAACCCCTCAACAGCAGCAAGCCGAATTTATCGCCTTGGTCGATCGCCTCCAGGCAATGAATTTTAACGCGGTGATTCTTCAGATTCGACCCGAAGGCGATGCCCTCTATCGATCATCCTTGGAACCCTGGAGTCATTGGCTGACCGGAACTCAGGGCAAAGCACCCAATCCAACGTATGATCCGTTGGAATTTGCGATCGCCCAGTGCCACCAACGCAACATCGAACTTCACGCCTGGTTCAATCCTTATCGTGCCCGCACTTCGCGGCAAACTGTGAATGCGGCTCCCCATCTTGCCGTGACCAACCCAGAGGTCGTGTATACCTGGGGCAACCAGCTTTGGATGGACCCAGGCGCGAAAGTGGTGCAAGACCGCACCTACAGCGTGATTTTGGATGTAGTGAAGCGCTATGACGTAGATGGCATTCATCTGGATGATTATTTTTATCCCTATCCGATCGCAGGGCAAACTTTTCCCGATGACAAAACCTATCAAGCCTATCGCCGTGCGGGTGGCAGCTTAGCGCTGGCAGATTGGCGCAGAGATAACGTGAATCGCTTGGTGCAGCGATTGGCAACTGGCATTCGCGCTGCCAAACCGACGGTCAAATTTGGCATTAGTCCCTTTGGCATCTATCGTCCGGGGCAACCGCCTTCCATTCAAGGATTGGATGCCTATGAACAGTTATATGCCGATGCGCTCAAGTGGTTGCAACAGGGCTGGCTAGATTATTTGTCGCCTCAGCTTTATTGGCGAATTGATGCGCCCAATCAAAGCTATCCGGTGCTGTTGAACTGGTGGGCAGCGAACAACCCTCAGCAGCGGCATCTGTATCCCGGCAATAATTTGGCACAACTAGATGGCAAAGCCTGGGAATTGGCAGAAATTGAGCGCCAAATTGAAATCACTCGTCAGCTAACGCCAAAACTCGTACTCGGCAATGTCTTCTTCAGCATG
>JBGTAZ010000308.1:0-7273 GCA_041749615.1 Leptolyngbyaceae cyanobacterium
AGCCCTAGCTGCTTTGCAAAGGCATATTCCACATACCCAATCGTCCCCGTTGCCTGCTGAATCTGGGCGCTAATCCCTGCATTATCCTTAATGCCTGTCCCTGTGAGCCACTCCACGCTTAAGCCCGTTCCCACCTTTTCTTTCCACTCTGGGCTAATGGCGCTGAGGTGAGCCGTAAATACTGCGGTCGTGCCGCTGCCGTCTGAGCGATGCACAGTGGTGATGGGTTGATTGGGCAAGGTGAGCGTTGGATTTAACGCTTTCTGTTTGGGGTCCTTCCAGTTTGTAATTTTGCCCAAAAAGATATCAGCTAGCAGTTCACGAGAGAGCTTTAATCCAGTGACACCCGCCAGGTTATACACGACTGCAATGCTGCCCGCCGTCGTTGGAACTAACACAGCCCCATTTTTCACCTTAGCAAGCTCAGCATCCGTGGGGGTGATGTCGCTGCCGCTAAACTCCGTGGTGCCAGCAATAAATTGCTGAATTCCGGCGGCGCTGCCAATGGGTTGATAGCTCACCTGAATATTGGAGTTGATCCGGTTATATTCGCTGAACCATTTTTGGTAGAGGTAATAGGGAAAGGTGGCTCCGGCTCCATAAAGCGAGACGGGTGAGCCGCTTTGGGTTGCCGTTGCGTAGGGCGTTAGCGGCACTTCCGGCGATCGCGCCGATTGAGACTGACAGGCTTTTAGCCCCAATGCCACGATCGCGATCGCACTCAAAAACTCTCGACGAGACGCTAACTTAGACACCACAGATACCTCAACACGCGATCGTCTAGATTTTATTACCGAATCGCGACATCGGGTTCTTTTTCGGTCAGCAAGGAAGTTCCCGCATCAGGGGGATGAGGTCGTTTGATGACGCGATCGCTCAAGTTAGTAATCACAATATATAGAATCGGCACCACCAGCAAACTCAGGAAAGTTGCCACCAGCAAACCGCCAAAAACTGCCGTTCCTAAAGAAATTCGGCTAGGCGCGCCTGCACCCGATGCCACCATGAGCGGGTAAAAGCCCAGCAGCGAGGCAAGCGAGGTCATCAAAATTGGGCGGACGCGATCGTGAGACGCTTCAATCACGGCTTTTGTCACCGATAATCCCTCTTCTCGCAGTTGATTGGCAAACTCCACAATCAAAATCGAGTTTTTACTTGCCATGCCAATCAGCATCACCAATCCCACCTGACAATAGACATCATTTGGCAACCCCCGCAGCGATTGAGCCGCCAGCGCCCCCAAAATTGCCAGCGGCACCGACAACATAATAATCATCGGATCAATAAAGTTTTCGTACTGGGCGGCTAGCACTAAAAATACAAACACCAGTCCCAAGCCAAAAATAATCGGAGCCAAACCGCCCGATTCCACTTCTTCGAGCGCGGTGCCTGCCCACTCATAGCCAAAACCAGGCGGCAGGGTTTGATCTGCCAGGGTTTGCATGGCTTTGATGCCATCACCGGAACTGATACCCGGTGCTGCACCGCCCGAAATTTCGATCGCCCGAAACAGGTTGAAGTGAGTAATCGTCTGTGCGCCCGTAGTTGGCGTTACCGTCACCAAGCTGCTCAAGGGCACCATTGCACCCTCACCCGATCGCACATACAAACTGCCAATATCACCAGGATTCGCCCGATAAGCTTGATCTGCCTGCACATAAACCCGGTAGCTCCGCTGTCCCAAATTAAAGTCATTCACATACTGGGAACCGAGCGCCGTCTGCAAAGTATTAAAAATCGTATCCACTGGAACGCCCAGTGCTTTTGCCAAATCCCGGTTCACATCCACCTTAAACTGAGGCGTGCTGGCGGCAAACTGCGTGAACACCCGTTCCAAACCTGTTCCCGGTGAGTTGGCTTTTCCAATTAGCTGCTGCGCCGACTTGAGTAAATCCTGAATTTCAGCATTGCCGCGCCGATCCTGCATTTGAAACTGAAAGCCGCCAAAGCTGCCCAACCCGCGAATTGCCGGCGGATTGACGGGCAGCACTCGCGCTTCGGTAATGGTGCTAACTTTGCCAAACACTTTGCCAATAATCGCTTGAACTGACTGGTCTGGCTCGTGACGTTCCTTCCACGGCTTCAGGGTAGTGAAAACTACACCCGTGTTGGCGGTGTTGCCGCTGAAACTAAAGCCCCCGATCGCAAAGGTGCCCACTACTTCGGGAAACTCTTTCTCATCCAGCAAAATCTTTTCAACTTGGGCAATCACTTTGTCGGTGTAGTTGAGTGAAACGCCCTCCGGTGCCTGAATGATTGTAATGAAATAGCCCTGATCTTCTTCCGGCAAAAAGGCTTGGGGCACATGCATATATAACCAGCCAGTTGCACCGATCAACACGATGAACACTCCAATCACCGCCATTTTGAAGTGAACCAGCCAGGTTAGAAGTCGCGTGTAGCCCTGACGGAAACTCTCGAACGTCCGATTGAACCCGTTAAAAAACCAGGCAAGAAACCGAGGGGGACGTTGCCCCGGACGCAGCAAAATTGCGGATAAGGCAGGCGTGAGCGTCAGCGCCAAAAAGGTAGAGATGAAAACGGAGAATGCGATCGTCAAGGCAAACTGCTTATACAGTGCGCCCGTCGTCCCCGGAAAAAACGCCACGGGCACAAACACTGCCATCAGCACCAGCGAGGTCGCAATCACTGCGCCTGTCAGTTCTCGCATCGATTCAGAAGCCGCCTCTTTAGGGTTCATCCCCTTGGTTTGAATCAGGCGGCTGATGTTTTCTACCACCACGATCGCGTCATCCACCACCAGCCCCGTTCCCAAGGTCAAACCAAACAGGGTCAAGCTATTGATCGAAAAGCCAAACGCTTTGACAAACCCAAAGGTGCCAATCAGCGACAGCGGAATCACAATGGTGGGAATTAGTGTGGTGCGCCAATCTTGCAAAAAGACGAAGATCACCAGCACAACCAGCAAGATTGCTTCCAGCAGCGTTTTCTGGACTTCCGCCAGGGATTCATCCACATAAAGCGTCGTATCAAACGCCACCTGATATTTCATACCGGGTGGAAACGATCGCGCCAGCTTCTCCATTTCCTGTTTGACCCCTGCCGCCACATCTAGCGCATTGCTGCCTGGAGCCGGAAACACCCCTAAGCCCACCGCATCTTTGCCGCGAAACCGCAAAAAGCTGCTGTAGTTTTCAGCCCCAAGTTCTGCCCGTCCCACATCGCTCAGCTTAATCAGCGTTTTGCTAGTCGGGTCAGCCTTAATCACGACATTTTCAAACTCAGAAGCATCTTTCAACCTGCCCACTGCCTGTAGGTCAATTTGATATAGCTCATCTTCTGGCGAGGGCGATTGCCCAACTCGCCCCGCGCCCACCTGAATATTCTGTTCTCTTAAGGCAGCAACCACATCCTGCACCACCAAACCACGGGATGCCAATCGCTCTGGATCAAGCCACAGCCGCATCGAGTAGCGCCGTTCGCCAAAAATTTGCGCTTCGCTGACTCCATCAACTCGCTTCAGCGCGTCCCCAATGTACAAATCAGCATAGTTACTTAAAAAGATGTTGCTGTACTCTTTATTTTCGGTATACAGCCCGATCGCCAGCAAAATGTTGTTCGACTGTTTGCTCACCCTCACCCCGGTCTGCTGCACCGTATCGGGCAATTGGGACTGCACCGAGGAAATGCGATTTTGCACATCCACTGCCGCAATATCCTTGTCGCGAGTCGATTCAAACGTCGCCGTGATGATGCTAGAGCCATCATTGCTGCTGGTGGAGTTCATGTAACGCAATCCCTCAACCCCGTTGATTTGCCGTTCCAAAATGGTGGTTACGGCACTTTCAACCACTTCGGCACTGGCTCCGGGATAGTTGGCGCTCACCTGCACCTGAATCGGGCTGATATCAGGAAACTGATCGACCGCTAATCCGGGAATCGAAATCAACCCAATCAGTAAGATAACCAGCGAACAGACAATGCTGAAAACTGGTCGCTTGATAAAAAAGTCTGCCATGGGAGTAGGTTCTAGGTGTCGGGGGTCGGGCTATAGATTGCAGAGAGTTTTGAGTTTTGAGTTTTGAGTTTTGAGTTTTGAGTTTTGAGTTCAACATCGCCACCTGACTCCTAATCCTTATTTCGCATTCCCTGGTGCTTCTGCGATCGCGCTACATTCCGACAGGTTCAAAATGCCGGAGACGACAATTTGTTCGCCGGGTTTGAGTCCGGTTAACACGTTGTAGCTGTTGCCTTGAATGCTGCCGAGTTTAACGAGTCGCTGACGGGCAACGAGGTCTGGCGTTTTTCCAGCGGGGGCACCGGGTGGTGCTGCTTGAGCCGCTTGGCTAAGGATTTCTTTGCAGGTATCGTCGGGTGCTTGGGCAACAAAGACGAAGTTTTCTCCACCCAGGCGAGAGATCGCAGAGGAGGGCACCAAAATTCCGGGGAGCGATCGCCACACCACTCTGGCACGGGCAAACTGCCCATCTCGTAATTTGCCTGCGGAGTTATTAAAGGTTGCCTTTGCCAAAACGCTCTGAGAGCGGCTGTCAGACTGGGGTGAAATAAAACTAATTTGTCCTCGACTCAGCACTTTTGCTTGAGCATCGGTTAGCTCCACGGGTAGCCCAGTTCGCAAGTCAGAGGCTTTTTCCAGTGGAATGGATAGCTTCAAATCCAGAGATTCATTTTGGGTCACGGTCGTCAGCGTATCTTTGACTTCAACAATCTGCCCCAATCGCACGGGAATATCGCCGACTACCCCAGCAAACGGAGCGTTAATGGTGGTGTCTTGCAGTTGGGCAGTGTTGAGATCGGCGTTTGCCTGTGCCTGTTGCAGCCCCGATTCGGATTCGGCAATGCTAGCTCTAGCGGATTGAATGCGCTGGTCGATCGCCCGCAGTTCTGAAATTGCCTTGAAGCGATCGCGCCCCACAATATCTAACTGCTGTTTTGCGAGTGCGCCTTCTGTGACGAGAGCCGCAATCCGCCGATAGTTCTGATTTTGCAGATCCACTTCCGCCTGCTTGGCAATTCGGTCTGCCTGGGTTGCCTGAAGCTGAGAAACGGCACTGGAGCGAATGGCACGGGCAGAATTGACTGCGGCTAAACCACTGGCAACTTGCGCTTCTCGTTTATCGGGCTTCAGTTGAATCAGTGGATCTCCCGCCTGTACGAGATCGCCCGACTTCACCAAAATGCCACTCACCCGCCCGGTAATTTCTGGCTTGAGAATGACTGACTGCAAGGATTCTAATGAGCCGACATACTCTGAAGATTCCCTCACAGTCGCCGTTTGCGTGGTTCCGAGCTTAACCGGAATGCCTTGGGGCTGCCCCATCCCTGCTGTTTGCTTGGCGGCTTGGCTTGCCTGCCACCAGCGCCAGCCAGACCCCAAACCCAACAGCAACAGCAACAGTCCGCCAATTGCTAGCCAGCGATTGGTAGATGATTTTGAGCTTGAGGGCGATCGCTTCCCATGAGTTGAAGGAAAATCCTCGCGCTCTTGAACCTCAACCGGATCAGAATATTTGGACGAAGGAACAGACATTCACATACCTCGCTTGAGCTTATCTATGACCTACGTCTTGCCATAACCCTAAGCCTATATAAACCATCTGCCTAACCTCTAGAGATAGACCCGATTGGTTGAGGTTTTTATCGGAGCAAACAACTGCTGATGCTTATGCAAGGTATTGATAATCTTAGCTAATGTATTCTGTTCAAAAAACAAGGTATGTAAAAAGTAGATTTTTTCAGAGTAAAAACGCTAAGTCTACGTTTCACTCAAACTCAACATTAAAAAATCAGGGTTGATCAATAAAGAAACTTAGCCCTCTATATGGTTGTTATATTGACCAAAACCTAAAAATAAGAACATCTATATGAGTCAAAATATGTTGCGGCAAAGGCGATCGGCTGCGCCAAATAAAAAGCGAGTTCAACTTGCAATCACGTCAATGCATGAATGCTCCTCTCCCATCATTCAAAATCTCAAGCAGCAATGATGTATTTGCACCCCAGGCTATGTCCAACCCAGTAATAGTTAACAGAATCTAAATATTGAATTATCCCTTTAGGGTTGGGATAGATAACAACCTAGCTCGAAGCTAATCTTTCAACTTGAATCAGTCGATTTGTCTGAACTAAATTGCTCATTTTCTTGCCCGGTGACAACCAAATATCCTGGCATAAAACTGAACAATGAAATTACCCACGCGGGTAATGACATTCACTTTTTTCTTAGCCAAACTCAAGCAAGGGGAAACGAAAAACGGATTCCCAACTCATTACAGGGATTGTATCTCTCACAACTATTGTTACTATTTGGAGGTCTCCATAATGGCTATTTCTACTGCTGTATCCAGCTTTGAATTACTGGTAAAACCCCTAGTTCAATCATCCGCTGATATTCTAGGTGCAGGGCGTACAATCATTCAGGGATATTTCCTGACGATTTCTAATCTCAATACCATTCCTGTCACCCTCAGAGTGAATTTCAAGGCACAATCTCCTAACATCAGTAGCAGACCTTTACTCGCCTTTTTTGATGTTAATAATGTGAATGCACCACTGGTTGCTAATCCATCTACTGCAATCAATCAAACCTACACAATCAGTGTTCCAGCAGGAGATACTGGGGTCTTTTTGCTGCAACCAGATGTTAGCCAAGCGAGCATAGTTGCCACTGCTAATACAGAGATCCGAGGATTTGTGACGGTTTCCCTTGCCCAACCCTTTGGTTCTAACTCCTTTAACCTGCTGCTGACTCCTCAACAGCGAGGTACATTTCTACCTAAAGGTTTTGTTGTTCCAGCTACGCCTCCATCACCCTCAGCTACAACCAATCAAGACTTTGACCAGCTAGCCTATTCACTACCCACAGCTACTGGGGGAGCGCAGGTCACATTAAGCCAGATTAACTTGCCAATTTTCCCGATTGGAACCCCAATTAGAACCCCAATTGGAACCCAAGTGCTACCTGAACTGGCAACCCTAGATCCTGACTTGCTGCAAGCCATCCAGCAAAACCCAAATTCGCTGCGTGAACTGGCAGTTCAAAATGGGCAGCCTGCAAACGGGCTGCGTTCTGCCGCAGACAACGGTTTGCAAGACGCAATGAGCCAATTGATTGAGCGGCTTGAGAGCTTGGAGCAGATTGCTCTCAGATAATCTCTAATCAAGCACTTGAGTTAACCCAAGCAAAGTAATTGCTTGGGTTGGGCTGACTCATCAAATTACTTATGCTCTTAATGCAGTTTTCGCCCCCCTAGCCCCCCAATTCTGGGGGGGACTAGAGCCAAAGTCCCCC
>JBGTAZ010000309.1:0-23996 GCA_041749615.1 Leptolyngbyaceae cyanobacterium
ATTGACAATTCCCTGAGCGTGTTGCCCCCTCGGAGTGCATCCGTCAGCCGCACCACCGGGGAAACCGATGTGCAGGTGACGATTAACCTGGATGGTACGGGGCAATGTGTTGCTAAAACGGGAATTCCTTTTTTGGATCACATGCTGCATCAAATTTCGTCCCATGGCTTGATTGACTTGGATGTGAGGGCAACGGGCGATATTGAAATTGATGACCATCATACGAATGAGGATGTGGGCATTACCTTAGGGATGGCGTTGGGCAAAGCTTTGGGCGATCGCAAAGGGATTGTCCGGTTTGGTCACTTTGTCGCCCCGTTAGATGAAGCCTTGGTGCAAATTGCCTTAGATTTTTCGGGTCGTCCCCATCTCAGCTATGGCTTGCAGATTCCGACCCAGCGCGTTGGCACCTACGATACTCAACTGGTGCGCGAGTTTTTTGTGGCGATCGTCAACCATGCCCAAATCACTCTGCATATCCGCCAGCTAGACGGCATCAACTCACACCACATTATTGAAGCGACGTTCAAAGCGTTTGCGCGATCGCTGAGGATGGCAACGGAAGTAGACTCTCGCCGTGCCAACACCATTCCCAGTTCTAAAGGGGTGCTTTGAAACGCAGCATCCACTTTGCTTAGCCGGTCATCTTTTCATCATGTTCTTTTTCGATGCCCAATGCATCCAATGCGGCTTTAATTAAAGCGAAGTAGGGGGACTGGCAGACATCGACTGCAATTGGTTCTGCGGCAGGGTGAGTCAGTTGCCCGATGCGTTGCCCTTTCTGCACAATCAGCACCTTGCCTTCGGGATTGCGGATGCGGAGTTCTTTGCCCTGATCGCTGGCAACTAATCGGCAGGCATAACAGCGATCGCCATGGACAAACTCGGCTCGTTCGCTAGCGGCACTGGCAGCACGCCCTCCCACCAGTTCGAGTTCTAAAGAAACCTCGCCATTCCATTCATTGGTACGAAGCCGATAGGCGATATCCATGCGGGACGGCAGCGGGTAAAAATCGCCCCACCGCCACGCGATCGCCGTGATTTTTTTGGCGGGTTGCCCCACACTTCCATCTTGGCTCAAGGTGACTTTAAGATGTCCTTTGCCGATCCTTTTTTGCTCATGAATCCGCACATTCGCCGACCAAAACACCGGATCGGGGTTCTCCATGCCGCAGGGATGGAGCGCCTCTAGCTGAGAGTACAGACTAAAATCAACCTGTGCTAAGGTCGCTTCCACGTCTACAATCACCAGTGGCTTTAAATATTCCGGTGCCAGAGTTTGGTGAGCAAAGGTTCGCAGGCGAGATCGCAACGCTTCCAGGTTTTCTGCCTTGAAGGAAAAGCCTCCTGCTGCTCGATGTCCACCGTGTTTATCCAGCAGATCTTTACAAAATTCCAGCGCTTCAAACACGTTAAATTCTGGAATGCTGCGGGCTGAACCACGAATATGCTGCCGCGTCTCGTCTTCGTAGGTGCCGATGAACACGGGCACGCCGTACCGTTCCACCAGGCGCGAAGCCACAATGCCGATCACGCCATGATGCCAATCGGGATGCACCACCAGAAATATCCAGTTTTCCTGAATATTAAACGGTTGTCCCGCACCCTTACCGCTTTCACAGAGGGCGATCGCGTCCTGCTCAATTTCCTCACAGAGCTTTTGCCGCTGTTGGTTGATCTGCTCACACTGCATCGCCCGTTCCAGCGCCACGCCTTCATCATCGGTGATCAACAGTTCAATCACCACCTGCGGATCGGCAATCCGACCCACGGCATTGATCCGAGGACCCAACCGAAAGCCGATCGCCTCTGGTTTCAGGTTTTTTTCGTTGCTCAAGCCCGATACCTGAATCAGCGCTTGCACTCCCGCTAACCGCGATTTTGCGAGTCTTTGTAAGCCCTGCTTCACCCAGCGGCGATTCACTCCCGTCAGCGGTGCCAGATCGGCGATCGTGCCCAGGGTAAACAACTCCAGCAATGAATCGGTCAGATCGCTAGAACTACCCATGCTCTGCGCCAAGGCTCTTGCCAGGATGTAGGCAACCCCAACCCCCGCCACGCCGCGATAGGGAGAAGTTTCGGCAATCATTTTAGGGTTGAGAATCGCATGGGCAGGCGGCAATTGCGGCGGTAAATCGTGATGATCGGTGATGATCACGGTGATGCCCAGTTCCCGCGCATGGGCGATCGGGTCATAGGCGGCAATCCCGTTATCCACCGTGATCAGCAGCCTCACCCCTTCCTCATAGAACTCGTCGATAATTCGCCGATTAATCCCATAGCCTTCTGCCATGCGGCTGGGAATGGCGTAGTCTACCTGGGCACCGAGCGATCGCAGCGCCCGCAGCAACAGCGCCGTACTCGTCATACCATCCGCATCATAGTCGCCACAAATGGCGATCTTTTGGCGGGTGTTAATCGCGTTAATCAGTAGTTCTAGGCTCAGGGACAAGTCGGGAAAATCTGCAAGGGGCGAGGACAGATATTGCGATTCAGGACTCAGAAACGCCTGCACCTGCTCCAACGTAGTCAGGTGACGATTGATCAGCACTTGCGCCATCAACGGAGACAGATCAGTTTCCTGGGCAATTTGCGTCGTCAAGTCAGAATTAGCGATCGCAATGTGCCATCGCTGGTCAGGCACTTTGGTAGAAGGTGAGTTGATTAACCGAATAGCAGCAGATGAGTGAGTCATTAAATTGAGAAATTAGCTCTGCTTAAACCTACCCGATGCAAGCCACAGGATGCCGCCAGAATTGCAAAGAAAAATAAAGGAAAAACTTTGAGTTTGATTTGCATAGCGTAAGGACTTATCCTCCAGTCGATGGCGAAAACCTACAAATACTCACTAAATACTCTTGTGGTTTCAAAGTGACTGGTTTTAGAAGAGTTACAATCAGACTACATTTGCATTTCTAAGCCCTTATGAGCCAAAGTCTAACCTTAGAACTCAGTGAGCAGGCGTTCGTGGCGATTCAGCAGCAAGCACAGGTGATTGGGATTTCTCCAGCGCAATTAGCCGCTACGTTGATCGAGCAACAGTTCCCACAGGCTTTTAAGCTGCTTTTGGATAAAGCTGAGCAAACCGTGGCGCGGTCAAGGTTTGAACGTCATTTCGGGACGTTAGAATTAGACAGTTCTACAGATTTAGATAATGAAAGTGTGGATGCGGATTTAGCCACAGAGTATGCCAGCACCCATGAAGGAGAATAATGCTCCTCGACACCTCTGGATTGTTCTGTCTGCATTTTCCAACTGAGCCGCTGCATACCCAAGCTTGCGTTGCATATCAGAAAGCGACCATCTGGCTGACCCACAATTATGTCATTGCTGAGTACGTCGCCCTTGCCAATGCCCGACGATTTTCCCGTTCCTCTGTGCTCAACTTTATCGTTGATCTGTTAAGCAGCCCAGACATTGAGACGGTATGGGTTGACGAACCTCTCCACCAAGCAGCGGTTGAGTTGCTAATCCTACGGCAAGACAAGACGTACTCACTCTGCGATGCGGTCAGTTTCATTTTGATGCACCAGCGGGGAATTTCTGAAGCATTGACCACCGATCGCCATTTTGAGCAGGAAGGCTTTGTGCGGTTGCTAAAACCAGCCAGCTAACAACGCCCATGCCATCCGAGCATCGAGAGAGTATTAATAACGTGGGAAAGCCTGAGCAATTCTGCGATCGCCCCTCACCCTCACCCTTACGATCTGGCATCAGTCAGACGTTTTGCTAAGAGACAATCCTCGAAACTGAAAGCTTCTTCATCAAGGAAGCTGGCGATCGCGTTGCCGCCAAAATTCTGGACTGGACAGTAGAACTCCTTCATCCAGTCTACTTTGGGAATTCCTTCAGGGTGGAGGTTATCGAACATCAGTTCTTGTCCAGCGGTTTCAACCGCGATCGCGGTGTGTCGTCCGTTGACAGAGATATTTTGTTGGAGCCGTTCGTGGTAGATATTGCAGAGGTTATTTGTAGTTTTACTGTATTCCCTATCATTGCGATCGATAGCGCATTCCGGGCAGGGATGTAATCAAGTCTTGCATTTCTAAAGTGGTGAGGGAGCCGAGAATTGTGCCGGGGGCGAGTCCGGTTTTTTGGATTAGCAAATCGAGGGGAACGCCTTCTGGGTTAGAGGATTGGGACTCGGCGATCGCTTGCAGAATTTGCTGCATGTCGGGCGGCAGGTTGAGCGGAATGGTGGGTTGAGCGGTGGGAGAAGCGCGATCGAGTTGGGGTAGCATTCCTAGTTTTTCAATGAGTTTGTCTTCCCCTAAGATTAATTGCGCTCCTTGCTCAACTAAATTGAGGCAGCCGATCGCTTTGAGATTATCCAAACTGCCGGGTAGGACATAGACCTCTCGTCCGTATTCATTGGCATAGCGGGCGGTGATTAACCCGCCGGATTTTTCTGGGGCTTCCATCACCAAGGTGGCGCGACATAACCCGGCAATCACGCGATTTCGGCGGGGAAAAAACATGCGATCGGGCTGGGTGCCAGCGGCGTGTTCACTCACGATCAGTCCTTGCTGCATCACTTTTTGGTAGAGTCCTCGGTTGCTGAAGGGATAGACGACATCCGTACCACAGCCCAAAACGGCGATCGTCCGTCCCCCCGCTTCTATGCAACTCTGATGCACTTCGGTATCAATTCCTTCCGCCAATCCAGACACAATGGTAAACCCATGTTTGACAAGGGTTGTCGTAATTCGTCGCGTCCAGCGCCTGCCATAATCCGAGGGATTGCGGGTGCCGACGATCGCAATCATCGGGGTCACGCCGCTGAGTTCTAGTGGTTCCACAATGCCGCGATAGTAAAGCATGGGTGGCGGATCGGGCGCTTCCAACAGCAGCCGGGGATAGTCGCGATCGCCGGGAGTCCAAAAGGTTGGGTTTGCCTGTTCATGCTGCTGCAACAGGTCTGCGGGTTGGATTTGTCGCCGTGCTGTGGCGATCGCATCTGCGGTTTGTAGCCCTACGCCTTCCACCTCCAGCAAATCAGCCGGATACGCCTCCCAAGCGGCGGCTAGGGAGCCAAAATGTTTATGTAAGCGTCGCAATGAAATGGGACCAATGCCATCAATCCCAGACATTGCCAGCCAGAAAGCACGTTCTTCTATCATGGGCACCCAAAAGTTACAGCCTAAGAACGACAGCCTGATGCTGCCTTCAATAAATCGAATATCCTCAAGAGAGGAATTAAAGCTAGAGTGCCCTAGGTCTTAAGGAAATTCGCAAGGTGGCAAGAAGCATTTATATAGATGATCTAATCATTCGAGTGGCAACCCTACCCGATGATCTGCCGCAAGTGCATCAAATCCGATACCTCGTGTTTCAAGTGGAGCAGGGGGTTGATGCCGCGCTGGAGTTTGATGGCGAAGATCAGCGATCGACCCATCTGCTGGCATATTTGAATGAAAAACCCGTGGGCACGACTCGCATTCGCTGGCTCACGCCGCAAACTATCAAGGTGGAACGAGTCGCCGTATTGCCCGAAGCGCGAGGAAAAGGCATTGGGCGACGGCTGATGGAGTATACTTTTAGCTTCGCGATCGAAAAACAGGCGACAGCAGTCTGCATGAATGCCCAGCAATCGGTGCAATTATTTTACGAACGGCTGGGGTTTCAGATAGAAGGAACCCCATTTGAGGAAGCCGGAATTCCTCATATTAAGATGAAAAAGTCGTTGCGGTAGTCGGATAGAACGGGTGTTGGGTCACGATTCCGCAGAGCAACTTCCAATTAAAACGCGCCATGCTTGGCTGAAAGGGCTACCGATTTTAGGCGGCGTTTGGCTAGCGGGTGCAGTCGTCGATCGCACCTGGTTAGCGCTTGATCACTCCGTGCCTCCGTGGGACCCGGCAGACTACCTCACAGGCGCTTTAACGTACTGGAATGCCCTAGTCCCTGCGCCGCAATGGTTTTCTGGCAGTTGGTGGACTGATTTGTGGCTCTTATCCAGCAAAATTCCTCCTTTTTTCTACATTGCCACGGTGCCTTTTCTGACTATATTTGGCACAGGCATCGACCAAAGTTTTTGGGTGATGCTGCTCTACAGCGCCATTTTGCTAGCAGCAGTCTACACCCTGGGCACCTTCCTGTTTGATTGGATAGTTGGGCTATGGGCAGCGATACTCATTACCCTGATGCCAAGCCTTTATCAATTGCGGCTAGAGTTTCTGCTCGACTATCCCCTCACCGCGATGGTGACCTTATGTTTTACCTGCCTGACTTTATGGAGAGGAGTCAGTCGGCACCAGAAAAAGGAAACCACCGAATCGTTAACTGTAGAGAAAAAGGACGGAGTAAAACTCGTCACCCTTGATGAAATTTTACCCTCTAGCCCTGCTGCGTCTGCGTCTGGTCAAGATCCCTCCGAAACGATTCGCGAATCCTTAACTCCGCATCCCGCACCCAAATCATCCCCCTCGCCCCTCGCCCCTTATCTTTCTTGGCTACTTGCCGCCTTGTTTGGCATCACTTTAGGCTTGGCATTCATGACCAAGCAAACGTCGCTGCTGTTCATGCTGGTGCCGATTCTGTGGGTATTGGGGGAAATTTTGTGGCGACGAGAGTGGCAGCGATTGGGGCAATTTGGCTTGGGATTGCTGGTGTCTCTGCCAGTGTGGTTTCCCTGGTATCGCACCAATTGGCTGCTGATTTTGACCTCCAGCAAACGGGCGACGATTGATTCTGCGATCGCCGAGGGGCAAGCGCCGGTCTGGTCACTCAGAGGCTTGACTCTGTATCTAGCAGAACTTCCTGGCATGGTATCGCTGCCGTTATTGTTAGTGCCGCTGTTGGGAATTGCTTTATTTTGGCGGCGATCGCGCATGGGCAGAAGTGATGCCTCCTTGAACGCTTCATTGAAGAAGGAAGCATTGAACACTTCATTGAACGAAGCCTTGAACGCTTCATTGAATTCAGTAGCAGCGCTGCGAGATCATCGCCAGCAATGCTATGTAGTCACTCAGCGATCGCTGATCTGGCTGTTGGTTTTCATTCTGGGGGCATATTTAATGTCTACCCTGAACCCGAATAAAGATGCGCGCTACATTGCCCCCTACTTGCCTGCAATGTCGGTTGTGTTGGGCTATGGCATGACGCTATTTCCCCGATCGTGGCGAGTGTTGCCTTGGGCAACGATTTCCTTGGCGATCGTACTAATGCTGAGCAGTTTGTTCCCCATTTTTGCAGGGCAATCCGGGCGATCGCCTGCTTCTCGCTTTTTTCCTTACCAGGGCAAGCCCTATCCCCATGCCCAGGTGATTGAGGCAATTGTGCAAGCGGAACCCCATCTAATCTCTACGGTGGGCGTGTTGCCTTCCACGCCAGAGGTGAACCAGCACAACATTAACTACTTCGGTCTGTTGCAAAATGCTCAAGTGTTTGGGCGGCAAGTGGGCGATCGCCAAAAAAACATCGAAAAAGATCGGCGATCGCTGACTTGGTTTTTGACCAAAACCGATGATCAAGGAGCCATTCGCAAAAAAGATGCCCAAACAGCCTTATCACAAGCCGTGGAGCAGGGCAAAGATTTTCAATTGCATCGAACTTGGGCATTGCCAGACAGCAGCAGCTTGAAGCTCTATCGCCGCAAAGTCGCAGCGGTGGAAGTGAAGGAAGCGAAGGAAGCGATCGCCCCAAGTCCGAAGTCCGACGTGCAAAATCCCGACGTGCAAAATCCCGAAGTGGAAGGCGAAACGGCAGAGGGTGCGATGACTGAGGCAAGTCAAGCAGTAGAAAAATCCGGCACACTGCAAACTATCACCAATCCCCAGCCGGAAGGCAAGGCGGCGGTGCGGTTAGACCAAATTACTCTGCCAAACGCTGCCCCAGCGGGTCAGCCAATTCCGGTGACCTATCAATGGTCGGGAAAATGGGACGCATTGCAGCCTGGATTGGTGATTTTAAGCTGGAAAAAACAAGACGACCTAAAGGCAAAGGGAAGCACTCGCTGGCTGCATGATCACGGTATTGGTAAGGGGGCGCTCTTTCCGGCAGCATTAAAATCAGAAAAACAGGCAAGCCGCTGGCAGGTGACTGAGCGCATGGCAATGTTGCCCCCAGCAAATACAGCACCCGGCGTTTACACCTTGGAAGCTACCTATCTCAATCGCCAAACGGAAAAAACCGAGGCGATCGCCCTGCCCGCTATCACCCTAACCATCGATCCAACGGCGACCGCCACTCCCGCCCCAGAGCTAGATTTGCTCACCCAACTTCGCAATCTGGCGGCAACCCTGCCACAAGGGGTGAAGTCTCTAGAAAAGATTTCTAATGAAGTAGCCCGGATTAATCAATATGACCCGGTGCAGGATTACCTCATCCAAGTGCAGCAGGCAACAGACTATCGCCTGGTTCAAGAACCCCAAAATGCCCAGCACGCCTATACCCTAGCCTTAGCAAATGCCTTGAGACGGCAAGTGAATCCCGCGATCGCAGCCCTGCAAACGGCAACCCAACTAGATTCGCAAAATCCCTATTCCTACGCCTATCTTGCCTTTGTCAACCTATATGACTTTCGCCCCGCTGCCGCTCAAACCGCTCTGCAAAGTGCGCTCAAGCTCAACCCCGCCAGTCCAGAAGTGCAAGCCCTCGCCAGCATTGCCTCTCTGATGCAGGGAAATGTCATTCAAGCGTGGCAGCACTTTCAGGCTTATCAGACACAGGCGAAAAGATAAAAGCGATCGCGTTGGGTGCATTAAGTCTTACGAGTACAGGAAAAGCTTACTCTAAGGAAAAATCTTCGGCGGTGAGCAAAATTTTGCCGTAGTCAGGAATCCAGGCGACCCATTGATTACGGGTGGTTTGGCACAGCAACAGCGCTTCCTCCTGACAAAGCTCGGTGGGCGGATTGTGCAGCTTTACCCAAGCAGAAGAACTGGACACTGTAGAGGGCGCAGATGACCGCGATCGCTGAGTTTGCAAAGCTGCCGAAACTCGATGGGCAGTACTCATTTTCTGCCGATGGATATGAGTTTGAAATTCCTTTTCAAATGCCATCATGAATCTCCTAAAAACGGGCTGCATCTGCCTCAATTGCCCCGACTGTGACTCTAACTATGACTGCAAGGTAGGGTGCACTAGTCAGCAGAAGCAAACACAAAAAATGTATTTCGTATCTTATGATACAGAAAATATTTTGAAGCGTGTGAGTCTTGTCGCACAACTTTACTTGGCGCTGACGGCTTTAAGGGGCGATCGCGTAGCCCAAGCGCCTTCCAAGCTCAACCTGCCAGTTGGTATGTGCCGCCTCTCTTTAGCGCCCGTTGATAAGCGGGACGAGCGTGGATGCGATCGCAGAAGTCCATCAGCTTGGGTCGGCTAGCATCTAAACCCGATCGCGCGATCGCCACCTCAATCGGAAAGCTCATCTGGATATCGGCGGCTGTGAACTCATTTCCCACAAACCATAGGGTTTTCTCAAGTTCTCCCTCTAGATAATTGAGGTGCTGGGTAATCTGAGGGTTGATAAACGAACTTTTGGTTTGACTGGAGATTAGCCGTGCGATCGGTTTGATGAAAAATGGCATGGGTTCTTGCTCAAGGCGATCGAAAACCAGCTTTAACAACAGAGGCGGCATAGCGGAACCTTCGGCATAATGCAGCCAGTAGGTATATCGCAACCGCTCCGGTGTATTGGGCGCAGGTGCAAATCGTCCTTCACCGTATTGATTAACCAGGTACTCAACGATCGCTCCCGACTCCGCCACCGTGAGCGCCCCATCGGTAATTACAGGGGATTTGCCAAGGGGATGCACTTCCCGCAAGGACGCGGGTGCCAACATGGTTTTGGGATCGCGATCGTAATACTTAATGTCATACTCCAGCCCAAGTTCTTCTAGCAGCCAGAGTATCCGCTGGGAGCGGGAGTTGTTTAAGTGGTGAACGGTAATCATCAGATGGGTCTCTCAGTGCTGGGTTCGTTGTGATTTGCCAAAATGCTTGGACTGGTTTCTCAAGCGCAATGCACTTTAAGCAATCTGTCCATTTTGGTAAAGATCTGACGATTATCCCTCCATCAAATGCCAGAGATTGCATAGGCTTGATCAAGTTGATCCCCACAACGCGATCGCGTTCTTAAGTTGTTCCCAAGGTGTTCCAAGTTTTAGCGATCGCCCTTTGGCGACCCATAAATGTTACGATCTGCAACGTTCTCACACTGGAAAGGACTTCACCCCATGCCACTCTCAATTGGTGATACTGCTCCAAATTTTACGGTCAACGATACGAACGGCAAGCCTATTTCCCTGTCTGACTATACTGGCAAGTCCGTTGTGATTTATTTTTATCCGAAAGATGACACTCCGGGCTGCACCAAGGAGGCGTGCAGCTTTCGTGATAATTACCAGCAATACCTCAGTAAAGGGATTGCGGTCTTAGGCGTGAGCATGGATGGCGAAGCGTCTCACCATGCCTTTACCGAAAAGTTCGATTTGCCGTTTCCGCTGCTGGCAGATGTGGATGGAACCATCACCCAAGCCTATGATGTGCAGGGCGAAAAGAACGGGATGCGCTATGCTACCCGCGTTACTTATGTGATTGGTGCGGATGGCAAGATTAGCCAGGTTTACACGTCGGTGAATACCGAAACCCACGCAACCGACATTTTGAGCGCGATCGCGTCTTGAATCCTCTTGGGTAAGGGCTTAGCATTTGGGCGATCGCTTCCCGACTCAAGCGGAGACTGACTGCCAAATGCTAAGTCCCTACAAGGATCTGTAAAATTACAAAAAATCTAATTACCCACAATCCGTAGGCGCTGGGTGACCATCGTAATGCCATCATGGCGAACCACCACTGCCGAAAGCCAGTGCTGCTCTGAGTTGGTGGGCGCTTTGCCCACCTTAAAAATGCCCCCTGAGTTGAGCGGTTCTAGGTTAATGGTGGTGGCATTGAGGTAGCCTGAAGGCTTGATGGTTTCTTCTAAAGCCGCACCCAGCAGCAGGTCATCTCCTAAAGGCTCTTGAACGATCGCATCGAAGCTAAACTCCTGACCGCGATTCACCTGATTGGGCAAGTTGAGCTTGAGTGTGGGAGGATTGCTACCGCTGGTAATTTGGCTGCGCTCGTTGACAATTTCTTGACGAACCACCTTTTGGTTTTCAATCCGCTGGCGTGATTCTAGGGTGGAGTCAAGATTATATTCGCGATCGCCCTCTTGAAAGGTGCCCGTAATCTTGGTGACGGTATCCGCGACAATGCCATTCCCCTCATTTTTCCAAGATTTTAACTCCGTCTGATAGCTCAGCTTGGGATACCGCTTCCAGAGAGAACTGAGGGATTGCTGCAAGTTTTGGCGATTTAAACCATCGGTGCTAGAAAAATTTGATCCATACAAATCAACGACTGTGTTGAGATTACGGGCATTGGTCGCCGCATCCATTTGAGTCAGCAGGGTGGTGAGTTCAGCAGGCGCACTGCTAACAGGATTTTGCGCCTGAGCGGTTAAGGGCAGCCCAATACTCAGCAGGGATGCGGCGAAACCCATCGTAAACGTCCACACCCGCCAGCGCTGGGGCACATTTGGGAAAGACCCGCCTTGAGACGCAGATAAAATACTAGACCAAATAACAGTGGAGGCAAGGCGATCGCGAAAACGAAGGTGCATAAAATTTTAAATGTGACAAATCTTAGGAACTAGCCTACCGAGACTCAGCAGATTAGGGTCAAACATTATCTTAAGTTAACCTTAGGGCTATTGTATTAAATGGATTTGCTGGAAATCCTGATAATTTAAACAGGCAATGGACAACTTTTCTGAAGCAATGCCTACTTTTTTACTCAACTAACGCGATGTGCAACTAATTCGCCCTCATCCCAACCCTTCTCCTTAGGGAGAAGGGCTTTCAGAATTTTCTAGTTCCCTCTCCCACCGGGAGAGGGCTAGGGTGAGGGCAATGTTTGCAGGTAGTCAAGGAAAGTCGCGCATCGGGTCAACTAATTATTTAAAGTAAAATTTCTATGTTTTTGAGCAACCTTTTACAACCCAACCTGGTGATTCCGGGCACCATTCTTCAGATTACGCCTGAATTGCTGAATGCCCATCAACTCAAAGGCTTGGTGCTAGATGTAGATGAAACCTTAGTGCCGTTTCGGGCGGCTCAGGTCTCTGAAGAACTCTTGCCGTGGGTCAAGCATGTGCAGCAGGTGGCAACTCTATGGCTGGTCAGTAACAATGTCAGTGAGGCACGGATTCGGCGAATTGGCAAATCCCTAGACTTGCCCTATATTTCGAGTGCGGCTAAACCCTCACGGCGTAAGGTGCGGAGAGCGGTTGAGTCTATGGGCTTGCCACCCGAACAAGTTGGCATGGTGGGCGATCGCCTGTTTACCGATGTTTTAGCCGGGAACCGTCTTGGCATGTTTACCATCCTGGTGGAACCGATGATCCATCCCGACTTTGATCCTCGAAAGTCCTCTTTTCATGCCTTTGAAGTGTGGCTTTCTCAAGCCTTGGGTGCCTCACTGACCCCTGAATCACCCCTAGAGAAAAATAAATAGTTGCTGGGATAAGAAAATATAAAGAAAATATTAGGAATTTTTTTAACGCCCGATTTTGGTGGCACTCTTGTAAAAGATTAAATGAGGTCAGCTAAATAAAGACCTTAAAAATATATTCTTATGAATACTATATAGAGCGCTAATCCCTGATTAATAAGGGGTTGGCGCTTTATAGTGTGTAAGCTATTGGTCTTTTGTGGCGGCTGCATGTCTCAAACTATTGTGGTTAAAATTGGCACCTCCAGCTTGACTCAGCCGGAAACAGGCAGCTTGGCATTGTCAACCATTGCAATCTTAGTAGAAACTCTGAGTCGGCTACGCCATCAAGGGCATCGCGTCGTTCTCGTCTCTTCTGGTGCCGTGGGTGTGGGCTGTGCCCGACTGGGTTTAACAGAACGTCCCCGGAGTATTACGCTCAAACAGGCGGTTGCCGCTGTCGGGCAAGGTCGCTTGATCCGCGTATACGATGATTTGTTTAGCGTGTTACAGCAGCCGATCGCCCAGGTATTGCTGACTCGTGGAGATTTGGTGCAGCGCAGCAGCTACATCAATGTAGAACAAACATTTCAAGAACTATTGCAATTGGGCGTAATTCCCATCGTCAATGAAAATGACACGGTGGCGGTGGATGAGCTTAAATTTGGGGATAACGACACCTTGTCGGCGCTGGTGGCAAGTTTAGTCAAGGCAGATTGGCTTTTTTTGCTCACTGATGTGGATCGCTTGTATTCTGCTGATCCCCGTAGCAATCCTGATGCGAAGCCCATTTCGGTCGTGCATCGGCTCGATGATCTCAAAGATTTACAGGTGCAAATCGGCGATCGCGGTTCCAATTGGGGCACAGGCGGCATGATGACCAAAATTTCCGCCGCCCACATCGCCACGGGTGCAGGCGTGCGAACGGTGATTACGGATGGGCGGGTTGCCCAAAATATTGAAAAGATTTTGCAAGGCGAGGCGATTGGCACCCAGTTTGAACCGCAGCCTCGCCCTGCCAATGCGCGTAAACGCTGGATTGCCCATGGATTAGTGCCAATCGGCAAGCTTTATTTAGATGAGGGCGCGGTGCAGGCAATTCGCCATGGTGGAAAGTCTTTGCTAGCCGCTGGAATTATTGGCGTGGAGGGCGAGTTTGAAAGCCAAGATGCGATCGCTCTATGCGATCGTTCTGGTGAAGAGTTTGCCCGTGGAGTGGTGAATTACCGAAGTGTGGAACTGAAAAAAATTCAAGGGCACCAATCCGATGAAATTGAACAAATTCTGGGTTATCCCTGTCCAGAAACCATCGTTCATCGAGATAACTTGGCATTAACCAACGAGCCTTAAGGGCTGGGATCGCCCTTTACAGACATTTTCAGATGAATGTGCCACGCTTGCAAACTCTATAAGCCCCCTAAATCCCCCAATTCTGGGGGACTTTGGCTCTAGTTCCCCCAAATTGGGGGGCTAGGGGGCGAAAACGGCTGTAAGGAGCGCGATTCCCGTAGAGAGTCCTGTGGAAAAACTGCGCTAACATTTTGCGCTCACGTTTCACGAATCGCCCACTGCCATTCGTTGGGCGGAAGACTGCACCAGAGGTTTCCGGCGATTGCTGGAATAATCATTGGCTGGAGCCGGCGCGTTTGGAGTTGTTAGGCTTTCCAAATTTAGGCGATAGCCAACGTTCCGAATGGTCTGAATTAAATTGGGCTGACGTGGATCGGTTTCCACCTTTTTTCGCAATGATAATACGTGAGTATCCACGGTACGGGGATTGTCGATCGCGTCAGGCCAAGCTCGGCGCAGCAATTCGGAGCGACTAAGCGGCAGACCCTCTGCCTGCGCTAACACGTATAAAAGACTAAATTCTTGGGGAGTCAGATCAATTAATTCCTTTCTAAAACGAACCCGGCGATGCACCAGATCAATTTTCAAGTCGCCACAGTCTAATGAAATAGGCGGTGGCATCGCAATGCGGCGACGGGTTAGTGCCTCCACTCGCGCCAAAAATTCTTGCATTCCAAATGGTTTGGTCAAATAATCATCTGCACCTGCCCGTAGCCCTTCCACAATATCGGCTTCGGTATTTCGGGCGGATAGCATCAAAATTAAGGACTGCTGTTGTCTTAACCAACGACAAAACTCAACCCCATCTCCATCGGGTAATTCAGAATCTAAAATCACCAAATTGGGTTGACGATGTTGAAATACGTCCATGCCTTGGCGAATATCAGCAGATTGGTAAACTGTCGAACCAGCCTGCTGCAAATGCCACCCCAGCAGCGATCGCAGGTGGGGATTTCCTTCAACAATCTGGATACAAAAAGCTACCACTCAGGCTTGATTTCCTTCCGATTCGTGTCCTCAATGTAACAGAGACCACTCCTCACATTTGTAATCAGCGTTACTCAAGCAGATGAGCCTTTCTATCCTCATACATCCTCATACATCCTTAAAAATCTTTCTAACGGCTTAATCAAAAAGTCACAAGAACTCCCTTCCTTAAAGTTAAGATAGAGTTATTAAATTGGGTTAAGTGCTTACATTCTGGGAATCAGCCATTCTGGGAATTAGCTTAATCTTGTTTAGTGGAAAGACAGCAATCAACTGTTCTCATAAAGTAAAGGCGCTTTTCACACCACACTATGCTGCAAGACACTTTAACAATTCGGTACTATCAACGGTTAACTGACGCTTTAGTTGACCTATGGAGCCGAGGCTATCGATTTGATGATTTGCGATTGTATATTGATGGTTATCTTGCCGCACTAAGGCACGCGAATAGTCTTGAGGCGTATCTCATTCACCGTTTAGAAGAAGAAGTTACTCGCTATCTCTACGATGTCTCTAACTTTGAAAAACCGGAGCCAGAACCTGAGCGCGGCTACTACTAAACAACAGAAAATTCCCCTTTGTTGAATTGAACAGAGGGGAATTTTTGTATCTATCTTAGATGAGTGGCAATGGCTATCGCTATCGTGGGAGGCGCGATCGTCAAGATGCCATGGCTACTTCTACGATCTGTTGCAATTCACCTTTCTGGTAAAGCTCGATCAAAATATCAGAGCCACCCACAAATTCCCCATTCACATAGACTTGAGGAATCGTGGGCCAACTAGAAAATGCTTTAATCCCATCCCGAATTTCAGCGTCCGCCAACACATCAATCGTTTCAAACGGAACGCCTAAAACGTTGAGAATTTGAACCACATTGTTTGAAAAACCACATTGGGGCATGAGTTTATTCCCCTTCATAAAAACCATCACCTTATTGTCTTGGATCAGGCTTTCAATCCGTGCTTTAGTTTCTGGAGTCATAAATCTACTTTGGTAATGGGTTACTGATCTATTAAACGCTGAATATTTATAGGCTCTACTAAGCTAGACAGCTTGCTTAGTAGCCTCCCAGGCTTGAGGAGTGTAGGTCTTAACCGCCATCGCATGGATCGCTCCAGTCAACATTTCAGTTTGAATGGCGTGGTAGACAAGCTGATGCTGTTGAACCAGCCGCTTTCCCTCAAAAACTGGCGACACCACAATCACTTCATAGTGTTCGCCGTCGCTCGTCAAAACCTGAACCTGAGCATCGGGTATCTCAACCTTAATCATGGCTTCAACCTGATCGGGGCTAACCATTGACCCTCCTTAGTCTTGTTGAGTGAATCAACTTAGTTTAACGATTTAGTGGAACGATCTGGACTTGATTCTAATGGGTTTGCTGAAGGTTTTACTTGAAATCTCCCCAACCTGAAAGCTAAAAGCAAATTACGAGTTAAAAGCAGTTTAATGCTTGACGGGGCACCTATTTAGCAGAAGTGGGAGCGGGTGCAGCACTATCAGCACGGGGGCGAGGAAAGGGAGAATCTACAAAGCCAAGCTCAAAAAGCTGTTGATAAGCCTTTTTACCTAAGTCACGAGTGGGCTGTTGGCTCCGAATGATTTGTACCAGTAAGGGAACCGCTAGCTCAGACTGGTTTTGAGCGCGATGCACCAAGGCTAGTTGATAGGTTGAGTTATCTCGCATTTCAGCGGTTTCTAATGCTTTACGGCGATGACCATCCGCGATGCGATTATCAATTCCAGAAAAACTGCCTGCGAGTTCTTGATAAAAGTTGGAGAGTTGATTGAAAACCTGACGGGCTTCCTGAAATTTTTTCAGCGCTAAAGGATAATTTTGGGAGGAAACGGCACCGTTTGCTTCTTGCATCAACTTGGTGCCGCCTTGCAAGCTGAGAATCCCAGTTTCTTGGCTAGTCGGGCTGACAACGTTGGGAGCATTTGGATCAATGGGTTTTGCCTGGTTGGGACCCGTTGGCAATTCCTGCGCCGATAAAGTTTCGGGCTTGAAGGCGCTGGAAGCGACCAGAATCGACAAGGATGCCAAACTAGTAATGTGAAGAAAACGACGCATTCCAGAGAATTTCATGAGGCAACGTTGCTAAAGGAAACGGGAGAGAGTTGAACTTATGTATATTACCACTGCAACTTGTCATGCGTCGAAGTACCTAATGGTTCTTGATAGAGATAGTGAAGTACGGAGTACCGAGTGCGGGGTCTGGAGTCTGAAGGGCAAAACCTGTTGGGTGATTCTATTTTAACTATCGCGCCTGTCTAATGAATGTAGTCATAGGCATGGATACTTGAATAAATACATTGATTTTTAAGTGAAGGGTCTTTCGAGAAAAACTTGGAGTAGTCTGGAGATGCGATCGCGCCTTTACCTTGCTTTTCTGAAAATCGCACTCACGAGAGTTAATTCATTCGCAATGTGTAGCAACTGTTTTGAGGTGCCCCGATGACGAACCAAACTCCTTTGCAACCCGATGTCCCTCCTACCCAAGCAATGCCGGAATCAAGTGTGGGCAAGGTGCTTCAGCGTGGCGGGGAAGAACTGCTGATTGAAAAGGTGAGCGATCGCTTCACGGTGAAAGCAGCGGATCGGGCGGACATGGTGGATTTAGTCAAGCCGCTGCCTGCTGAAATCAGCACCGAACAAGCTCCTCAGCAGCTAACAGAAATTGTGGTGGAGCCAGCGCAGCGCGATCAGGTGATGCAGCAGGTGCGCGAGTCGGATCAAGTAGGCTACGCCAGTCATGTCTACCAATTTAAGGATGATCCAACGTCGCGGGTTTACATGACGGATCAAATCACGGTGCAGTTTGCAACCCAGGTTAGCCCAGAAGCGATCGCCCAAATTGCGGCTGAAGTTGGGTTGCAGCAGGTACAACCAGTGATAGGCATTCCCAATACGTTTGTCTTTCAAGTCACCGCTGCTGCCCAAGAAAACCCGGTGAAGGTGACGAATCATCTGATGCAGCGATCGGAAGTGTTGGTTGCTGAACCCAATATTGTGGTTAAGTCACAGTCGCTCTATCGTCCAAAAGATCCGATCTATGCCAAGCAATGGCATTTGAACCACAGTGGCGGCTCTGATTTGGCACCCAACTCTCACATCTTTGCCGAACAAGCCTGGGATTTGACTAGAGGCGTGCGATCTGTCGTCGTCGCCATCATGGATGATTCCGTCGATTTAAACCATCCCGACTTTCAAGGCGCGGGTAAAATTGTCGCGCCACGGGACTTTAAGGACAATGACTTTCTGCCCATGCCCGGTGAACCCGACGATGATCATGGCACTGCTTGTGCAGGTGTTTCGATCGCCGAAGAAAACGGAAAAGGGGCTGTAGGCGTTGCTCCTGGCTGTGCCCTCATGCCGCTCCGCACCAGTGGCTTTTTGGATGATCAATCCGTCGAAGATTTATTCGGTTGGGCGATGACTAAAGGGGCTTCAGTTATCTCTTGCAGTTGGGGACCTTCGGCGGTGTATTTTCCGTTATCGCTGCGGCAGCGGAATGCGCTATCTCGTGCGGCGAGCGAAGGGCGAAATGGCAAAGGTTGTGTAATTGTGTTTGCCGCTGGTAATGCCAACCGTCCGGTTAATGGCACGGTGACCGAGCAGGGCTGGACTAACAATGCTTTGAAGGGATCAACGGATTGGCTCACCGGATTTGCTGTACATCCTGATGTGATTGCGGTATCGGCTTCCACCAGCCTGAATCGCAAAGCTGCCTATAGCAATTGGGGAAGGGAGATCTCAGTGTGTGCCCCTAGCAACAATGCGCCCCCCGGATTTGGATTGCAGGGAGTGGGCTATGTTTACACGCCGCCGCCTGTGCGGGAAGAGTTGGTGGGATTGGGCGTGGTCACGACCGATCGCGTGGGACAACCGGGCTATGACCCCACTGATTTCACCTCAGATTTTGGGGGCACTTCTAGCGCCTGTCCAGTTGTGGCGGGGGTGGCAGCGCTCGTGCTGTCTGCCAATCCAGATTTGACGGCGATGGAAGTCAAACAAGTGTTACAACAAACCGCTGATAAAATTGTTGACCCGAATCCCGATCCGCAGTTTGGGCTGCGTAAAGGCACCTATGAAGCAGGCGGACGCTGTGACTGGTTTGGCTATGGCAAAGTGAATGCGTTTAAGGCGACACAGGCAGCGGTGCAGCGAAGGGTTCCGGCGATCGCCCCTTCTCGGCAAATTCAGCTAGCCAACGCCGTAAGTTTCACGATTCCCGATAATAATCCTCAGGGCATCACTAGCCCTATTCAGGTTACGGAAACGGCTTCAGTTCGCACGATTCAAATCAATTTAGAACTAGAACACAGCTTTTTAGGCGATCTAGAAATCAGCCTGATCGCCCCTTCCAAACGAACTATCCTATTGCAAGCCCGGACGTTAGGACGCAGAACCACTTGGCAAGCAACCTATTCTCCCCAGTCCACTCCAGCGCTAGCTCGATTGGTGGGTCAACCTGCTCAAGGAACCTGGCAGCTTAAAGTGGTGGATGCCGCGTTAGGCGATATTGGCACCCTGAAAAACTGGCAGTTGATGCTGGGAGTATGACCGGCGAAGAGAGTCAAAAATTATTGATGTTCTAAACTCTCTAAGGCTAACGTTTCCATTGCGGCTTGTAGATCAGCGGTGAGGCGCTTTGCATTTTGCTTATGAGAACCCTGGCAATAGTGGGCGACAGGGAGGGGGGTGCCAATCGAAACCCGCACAACACTGCGCCAAGGCACGAAGGCGTGGTCATAGCAAATGCTCATGGGCACCACTTGAATGCCCAGATTCGTGTGGCTTGTTTCTGCCTGAATCGCCAACCTTGCCAGCCCTGGTTTCAGCGTTTGCACGTGAGTTTCGCGAAAAATATTACCTTCGGGAAAAATCACTAAGGTTTCACCCGATTCTAATAAATCCACGCCATGACGCAGACTTGCGATCGCGGGACGGTCGGTATTGACCGGAAACCCACCCATGCGCCGAATAAACCAGCCTTGCAAGCCCGTGACTTCGTTCGCCGACACCATAAAGCGGAGATGTCGCCCGGTAATATCTTGTCCTGCCGCATAGGGTAGCGTCATCGCATCCCATCGAGAGCGATGCGTGGGAGCCAAAATCACGGGACCGCTAGCGGGTAAATGCTCTCTGCCAATTACTTCAATCCGTTTGAAGTAAATCGGCAGCACGAAATAGCGCCCTAATGGATAAAACAGTGCCATTAACCAATGCAACACTCTCGAAGGAGCAGGGGCAGCGGCTTTTTTGGTAGGCAGAAGATCACTAGGTTCTGACGCTTGAACGGGTAAATCAGTCCGTTCAAACAGTTCAGAGGTTTTTTCGTCATCAACAGGGAAAACAGACTTGAAAAGCGATTCAGATGAGGAGAAGGAGTTAAGCGATCGCATGATGCTAATAAAAAGCGGTTAGATGCAGAAATAAAAATAGATATTTCCACCGTAGATGTCCTTAAATCACCTGTCTTCATCCCTAGGACAGTTTGAGTGGTGTCATGTGCCAGTTTCACTTCCCGAAGAACGATGACCCGCAAACCAGGATTGCAACTGTTGGCGACAGCGATCTTCCAAAATGCCACCCATCACAGGAAAGCGGTGATTGGAACAAGCACTATCCGGCAGATTCAACACACTGCGAATCGCCCCCGCTTTGGGATCATCTGCGCCATATACAAGCATCCCCAGCCGCGCCAAGACCAAGGCACCCGCACACATGGGGCAAGGTTCTAGGGTGACATAAAGTGTGCAGCCATCCAAACGCCACGTATTTAAGGCATTTCCAGCAGCGCGGAGAGCAAGCACTTCAGCATGAGCAGTCGGATCGTGATCCCGCTCTCGGCGATTGGCTGCCTCCGCGATCGCCTTTCCCTGGGAATCCACAATCACCGCGCCCACGGGAACATCCCCTGCTGCTCCTGCCGCATCTGCTATGGCGATCGCTCGTTCCATCCAGCGGCAGTGCCTTTGATAATCCGGGTCATCCAGTAAATACTTCACGCCAATTATGCAGATTGCAGCAACGGATCAAGCTGCCCTTTGGCATCTAGGGCATAAATATCATCACAGCCGCCGATATGGTGATCGTTAACAAAAATTTGGGGCACACTGCGACGACCCTGCGATCGCTCCGCCATGGTTGCCCGTGCAGTTTCATCCCCATCAATTTTGTATTCGGTGTACTTCACGCCTTTCCACCACAACAGCAACTTGGCGCGAATGCAAAACGGGCAGGTTTGCCAGGTATAAATTTCGACGTTGGCGGTGATCTTTTCTGGATGGCGATCGAGCAGAGAGTTGAGGAGTTTCATGAGGAGTTACAAATGGAGAATGTCGAATGATGAATGCTGGTTTTTTGTTTTACTGGACTATTGCTTTTTCTAGCACTTCTGCATGAATCAGGGCGCGATCGATGAGGAATTGAATTTGGTCGGGCGACAGCGGTTCACCATTGGCGTAGTGTTCTAGCCAGGTTTGGCAGATGGCGTTCGGGTCAGTTGGGATGTGGTCGAGTTCCCATCCTGGGAGATCAAGATCGTTGATTAGCTGGCTGACTTTAGGATCATAGCTGAGCGCAAAGCAGCGACACTCAGATGCAGCCGCCATAATCAGCCCGTGAAACCGCATGGCGATCGCCATTTCCACGCCCCGAAACAACCCTTTTAGCTGCTGCGGATCTTCTAGCATCAGCACTTGGGAACCGGGAATTTGAGGTTGAAGGGCTTCAGCGATCGCCAAATCCTGCGATCGCTGAAACGGCAACAATAAAATACAGGCTTGAGTTGCTTTCTGAAACAGGATCAAGGCTTGAGTTAGCGTTGCCAAACGTTCTGGGGTCAGTTGGGGATGAGTCCGAAGATTGACCGCAACTCTGGGGGCAGGCAAGTCCCACAGTCCTTGAACGGGGCTACCTGTCATTGCCCAGACTGGATCAGGTGCCAGCGTGAAGGGGATGCCCGACTCAGTGAGCCAGTGAGCAGACCGACTATCGCGCACACTCACCGCATCACAGCGTGAAAAGGTCTGTTGCGCCAGCCATTGGGTAAAGGGACGGTGGAGCGGTCCAATTCCCTGTGCCCACGCGATCGTGATTAAGCCCATGCGCTGCGCTAGCTGCATCAGCCCGGTGTAGTAAAGCGGACTGAGGGCACTGGTGGCATCTTGGATCAAGCTGCCGCCGCCCCAAATGAAAACTTGAGATTGACGGAGAGCATTGACAACCGCGATCGCATTGTTCCGATCAATTGCCTCTACCCCAAAGCGATCGCGGGTTTGCCTAGGATCGCCCGATAGCACGATCGGGACAACCGATTTAGGTAATAGTTGTAACAGCGATGCTAATAGCGCTTCATCCCCGCCGTTGCCTTTGCCGTAATATCCACATAAAACCGCTCGCACTGTTCCCATAGGTAGAAGGCTTTCAAGGACTAATAAATCTTGATAGTCAGAATAACTCTCCTACTAAACTATCCTGAAGACAGCGCCTATCGATACATTCGTCCTGCATCTATTTCTATGAACGCTTTATCAATTCCTACCTGGATTATTCATATTTCAAGTGTGGTTGAGTGGGTTGTAGCCATTTGGTTGATTTGGAGCTACGGCGAAATGGTCAATAATCCAGCTTGGAAAGCGCTTTCGTTTGGGATGTTGCCTGCCCTGGTCAGCGCTATGTGTGCCTGTACCTGGCACTTTTTTGATAATTCTCCGTCGCTCACTTGGCTGGTGACGCTACAGGCGGCAATGACCGTTGTGGGAAATGTGACCGTGATGCTAGCCGCCTGGTGGATTTGGCAAACCGCTCGAACGACAAATAGCTAATAGCCAATCGCTAACTTAACATTGGGGTGTTTATGAAAGATTGGATTGTGCCAACGCTGGGAGCGATGATGTTTTGGGGTCTATGGGGTTTTTTGCCAAAAATCACAACGACCTATCTCAATCCTCGAAGCGCCATTGTTTATGAGGTTCTCGGCGCAATTGTGTTGGCGATCGCCGTGCTGATTTCCCTCAACTTCCAGCCCCAAGTTCACCCGATCGGCATTGGATTGGCAATGACTACCGGAATGCTGGGTTTTGCGGGGGCATTCTGCTTTCTCACCGCCGTGCTGACCGGTCCCGTAACGCTGGTTGCCACCATTTCCGCCTTGTATCCCACGGTGAGTATTTTTCTGGCGATCGCCTTCCTCCACGAAACCATCACTCTTCAGCAAGGAGTCGGGATTGCCCTTGCGATCGTAGCGATGATCCTAGTGGCAGCATAAGGAAAGTGCGAAGTCCGAAGGTTTCAGAGTTTTAAGTGTTGAGTGTTGAGTTTTAAGTTTTGAATACATAACTCAAAACTCAAAATTGAGAACTCAAAACTTTTCCTGTTCTCTAACTCCTATCCCCTTCAATCACATGTTGCTTTAGCTCCTCTAAGGTCACATGTTTTAGGGCGGCGGCATGGGTCGATGCGAGAACCACGGGCGGTGCAACTCCGTCATCCAAGGCTTCTTTCCAGCGGGAGGCGCACAAACACCAGCGATCGCCGGGTTTCAAGCCAGGGAAGCCATAGGCAGGCATGGGCGTTGATAGATCGTTGCCTTGCGCTTTGGTGTAAGTCAAAAATTCTGCGGTGACTTGAGCGCAGACCACATGCACGCCCAGATCGCCGCTGCCTGTGGTGCAGTATCCATCGCGATAATAGCCCGTCATGGGGGAAGTGCAGCAGAGTTCTAGCGGTTCGCCCAACACGTTTTTGGCTTCAGTCATACTCATTGCCTTGTTAAACCCTCATCTATCCTAGTCAAATTCTGGCGTTGCTGAATGTAAGTATAATTTTTGACTGTAGGGGTGGGTCTTGTGCCTACCCTGAGGTCGATGGAGGGCAACCACAAGGGATTGCCCCTACCAATTTCATCCCCAGACTCAACAATGCCAAATGCGATCGCCTATCATCGAAACAACGTTATGCAGGCGCGATCGTGGTATTTCCCAATAAAGTCGCTGAGTTGGTGGAACGGTTTCGGGAAAATGAGAGCGTTTATCGATCGCCCGATTATAAGGAAGCCCATATTCGTCAGGACTTTATCGATCCGTTTTTCGCTGAGTTGGGCTGGGATTTGCGGAATGAGCAAAATGCCTCAGAAGTCTACAAGGAAGTAATTTTTGAGGATGCG
>JBGTAZ010000310.1:0-7979 GCA_041749615.1 Leptolyngbyaceae cyanobacterium
GCAACCCTGCATCGGCTAACCCTAACAAGGCACCAATCAGTAAGCCAATCAAGGGTGCCCATTCAGCAATTCCATAGAATTTCAAGATCCAATGACTGGGTAAAGGAATGCAGGTATAAAACGCGATCGCGCCCAAAAAAGTGGACAGCCGCGATCTCCCAATTTTCTCTTCAGCTTGCGGCGAGTCGGCTTGTAACGATTCAGCTTGCAGCAATGAATGCTGATCTGTCATAAAACCTGATTTGTAGCGTGAGTCAATCCAGCCCCTCAATATTCGATTTCAGAGCAATCTACATCTAGTGGCAAAGTTGAACAGACACCCATAGATATGCAAAATGCTTTTATTGAATCACTTTTGCCGATGAAATTAATCAAATTCATTAGCGGTGACCTAAAAAAGTTGGGATAAAATTAAGACATATCGATTCAACACGCGGCTCAAATCTTCCCTCAACCTACCCTAATACATCTATTCCCTACTATTAGTCAAGTCCTTAGAGAGTTAATTTTTTAACAACTAACGGTCTAGAAGCAAAGAAGTTGATGAAATGGTCTCATTTCATATTCTTTCTAGATCGGCTTTGTTAATTCTTTGGTTTTTATATGCCAAAGGATTTTTGGACTCTTTTTGTTTCGCACTCTTTTTTGTTTGGCTTAGATGCCAGTTTTGTCAAATTGCTCGGCTTATTCAGTTCAGAGGCTTTCTCTCTATGAGTTATGAACAATCTCCCAGTCAGCGTCGGCTTGCGCCTTGCATTGTTGATAGTGGCACCATTGTCAACATTCAAGATATGCAGAGATTGCTATCAGACTTAGGACGTGTTCAATACATGCATCGTCAGGATGGCATCACCACGAGTCAGGGAGAAGGCTACATTCTTGAAGTGTTTGCCGATCCTTATCGTTCCACTCTGATTGCCAACCATGCACTTTATCTCAACGTTCAAAGCTTTGATTATCTTGAGATTGGGCTATCTTCTGACCAAACGCCCTATTTCAACTTAGTTCAAGATAGTCGTCAACTGAAGATTGTGCCCTTATCCAATCCGCTATTGGAGCAACATACCCGCAATTTGAATGCAGCAGCGTTGGAAGCCGTGGTTGCTGACGTTTTATCTGCTGGCTGGGATGTGCAAATTGACGATGAGGAGCATTTTTCTTTTTAAGGGAAGTAGCTGAGTGCAATTAAGGAGACACCCCTTCAGCCCTACCCGTTGGATCTTAAGCAAGCTCACGGCTTCGTTGAGAGAAGTGAGCAGATTTTGACAGAGCTATATCTAAATCAGCATCACTTGGGGAATGCAATCGTGCAGGATTACCGGGTTGCTGCAAAAAGCGCTTAGACACAAGGGGCTTGGCTTTCTAAAAAGTGCTGCCAGTTAAGCCGATAGGATTGACTGAGTTGCAGCCTGATGACTGGATGCAGGGTATGGGTTGCCAAGCTGGAACTTAGAGCAAAAATTACGCCTTCCTTAAACTGCTGAAATTCACGATCGCTTTCTCCTGGCAATCTAGGTTTGCTATTAGATTCAGGTGCGCTGAGTTCAGACGCGATCGCGGCATGATCGGTATCGCTTGATTGGGTGCTGGTTAATTCTGCGACTGCGGGTAGGTCTGCCCGGTGAATCAAAGGGTTTGCCCGATGTGCTGAGTCTTGTTGCTGGCTTTGCCCCGATAGTTCTAGTTCCCTATTCAAAGGAAACGTGAGCGAGGGAATTTCTGTGAGGCGCTTTAGCTTAAAAGCAGCTTTGACGCTGGGAAGCTGAAGCAACATGGTGCGATAAGAAAGGGTTGGCTGGGGCAAAGGCTTAGGTTTGGCTTCTAGGCTAGTTGAAGGGGCGATCGCCAAGGGAATTTTACTGCCCACCAATTGCTCAAACTCGTGAGTAAAATGGCAAAGAGGCTGCCCTCGCCGCTGCCAGATTTGCAAGATTTGCTCCACCGAAACCGCTTTATATCGCCCTTGATACAGCGCTTCCACGACTGACCACAAAATCCATGGCTCTGGATAGTTTTTTAACCAGGTAGCCATTTGTTGTTCAACCGTAACCTCTAACTCAAAACTATAATGACGCAGCAAATTCGCTGCATGACTGACCGCAGGCTGGGTGGCAGCATCACTGGAATTATGTGGCAGGTCTATCATAAATCTCTGCAATTGCAGAAAAGCCCCCGGTCTTCACAAATGATTGCGATCGCTTGATTCAAGTTTAGTCGAATATTTGCGAAGAGCAGCAGCAGTCGCAATGAACAAGAACTTATTCACCAAAAAATACTGAATTTTCCTGGGGGTTCTTCACCTCGCTGCTGTCGTTTGTAAAAGTTGCGGTCAAAAAGGGCATTGCATTATGGACAGTTGCGCCCTCTGCTAGAGTGATGACCTACTAGAGTGATGACCTACTAGAGTGATGACCCACAGTTTTACGCAGGATATTTCAGCTTACACCGACACAATATAAGGGGATGCAATGACAGGCGATCGCCCAGCTTGCACCAAGGCTTGATGGACAAAGGCGGCAACTTCGGCGCGGGTGGTATCGCGCACCGGGTTTAGCTGCCGTAGGCTTGGATGATTAACTACGAGCTTTTGCTGCGTTGCCGTTGCTACCTGGGTTTGAGCATATTGGGGAATAGACGCGCGATCGTCGTAGGCAGCCAGCAGGCTGATATCTCCACCTGTTAAGCCCAAGCCGCTGACCAGGGATGCCAGCAGTTGAAACCGTGGCATGTTTTGGTCGGGCTTAAAGGAACCATCGGGAAAGCCGGAAATGAAGCCTGCGCGATAGGCTTGGTCAATAAACGGTTTTGCCCAAAAGGTGGCTGGAATATCAGAAAACGCGATCGCCTCTCGTTTGGGTGCAGGATTGAACGCCTTGACCAGCAGCGCGGCATATTGCGCCCGATTGATCGCACTATCTGGCTTAAAGCTGCCATCGGCAAATCCGCCAATCAAGTTTTGCTTTGCCAGAGGCGAGATGAAGTCTGCTGCCCAATGTCCCGCAATATCGGTGAAAGCAGCGGTGGTGACATCCGGGTTGACAATGTACGGTGAGGCGATCGCGGGTGCCTGATTCAGCGCCACTAGAGCTTGATAGACCAGTGCCGCAATTTCGCCCCGCGTCACATCCCGCATCGGTTCTAACTGGCGCACTACAGGATGGTTTACCACAATCCGGCGTTGGGTTGCGGTTGCCACTTTTTCGGCGGCATAGCTGGGAATTTGGACGCGATCGCTGTAAAAGCTCAGCCCATCCAATAGTCCGCCTGTTAAGCCCAAGCCGCCAATCAACGAGACAATCGCTTGCACCCGCGTTAAGTTTTGATCCGGGCGAAAGGAGCGATCGGGGAAGCCAGAAATAAAGCCCATTTGGTTTGCTTTTTGGATGAAGGGAAACGCCCAAAAGCTCTGCGCCACATCGGTAAACTGGCTAGCTGGCTGCTTCGCAGGCAAACTAAAGGCTTTAGCAATAATGGCGGCATATTGGGCGCGAGTAATGGGCGCTTGGGGCTTGAAGGTGCCATCGGGAAAGCCGCTGATGTAGCCCTTAGCAACCAATCCGCGAATGAATCCAGCAGCCCAATGTCCTTCAATATCGCTAAGTTCACCGGGGTTCGGGGGCGGCACGGGCGTTGGGATGGGCAGGGGCGCAGGATTGGGAATTTCATTTGCCAGTAGCTCTAGCAAGCCTTTGACCTTGGCGGGATTGATCTGGTTGCCGACACACAGCAGTCGGGTTGCCGTAGCATTGTTGATATCAAACTCGGTGTTGCCTCGAAAAATATTGCCGCCGGGATCTTGCCCTTTGCCCAGGTCAGGAAAAGCGCGATCGATGATCGTCAAGCCTTCGCTGGTGTTGCGTTCTACTACATTCGATCGCAACACTGGGCGACACTCCTGACCCAACACCATGCCTGAGCGATTCTCAAATACTCGATTTTCGGCTAGCAGCGGAGCCGCCTGATCGCCAATGGAAAAGCCAAAGCCCGTATTTTGGCAAACATTGCGTCGCCATTCACCTTTGGCGTTTCGCACAATACTAAAGCCGTTGCCATCGTTGCGGGTTGCCACATTGTCATAGACCGCAGGGCTGGCGGTTCCGGTGGCAAAAATGCCTTCCCGCTTGCAGTTGGTAAACGTACAGTTAATGACCACCGGATTGGTCGATTCAATCCAAAGCCCCGTTCCTCGCGTCGCCGGATTGGTGACGGTCACGCCCCGCAGTTGGGCATTGGTTTCCATTCGCAGGGTGATGTTTTGTCCGGCAAAGGTTTTACTAGCAAAACTGCCGCTGCCGTTGATCACAATACCCGCGCCTTTCGTAGCTTCGTTGCCAATCACCGTCACCCCAGCCGGAATCGCCAAGGGAAACACTTCGCCGCTAGTAGCGCTGTAGGTGCCGGGAGCAAGCTGGATGCGATCGCCCAGTTTCGCCTGCTTCAGCGCCCGACTAATCGTTTTGAAAGGAGCCGACTGAGTTCCCCCAGCAGCATCGTTACCCTTGACTGCGTCAATATATAAAGTGGCAGCAGGTGCAGCTTGAACCATAATCGTCTCTCACTCACTGATGTGGTATTGTTCTAAACGCTTCGCCCCAATCTGGGATGTGGGGTGTGGGGTATCCGTCTGAGGAAGTCATCACTACAATAGTCGAAAGGCGGTTTCTGGTTGCCATCGCAACAGATGAATAGGTTAGGACACACACATCCTTGAGAAGTTAAGGAATAACGGACAGTTGTGGTCTTGACCTTTTTTCGTACTGCCATACAGTAAGAAGCGCGAGCGCTCACCTTTTAAGTCTATCCTTTGCCCAATTCATCCATTTTGCAATGGTTTCCTTTGTTGTTGTTACGAACGTTATTCTTGGGCTTATTTGTCTGCGCCTTGCCCAAACACTGTGGGCACTCAAACTGAAGTTCACTAAAATAGCTGGCAGTACTTTAGCGGTTGAACAATACTTTTATCGATTGCTCTACAACGCGCCTACTAAACTTGACAAAGCAACAGTGAGCGTTAATAAAGCACGATATAGCTATCAAGGCTTAGAGCAAAAACTCCAGAAAATCCAAAAGTTTTTGTCACTCGTTAGTCTGGGACAATCTCTATGGCGGCGGAATGTTTTCAATCCAGTTGCAGGAGTTAGAGGTCGGAAGTAGGGAATAGGGAATAGGGACACCTCTAACCTGTTCCCTCCCCACTCTGCCAAAGATTGATAAGATGGGAGCTTTGATAGCTGAAATTGAGTCAACGTTTTCCCTGAGTGACAAGGATAGGGCTGAAATATGTCAAATAATCGGTCTGGATCGTTTTTGGGAGGGTTACTGTTGGGAGGAGCCGCTGGCGCGATCGCGGGGATTTTGATGGCACCTCGAACGGGGCGCGAAACTCGCCAGATTTTGAAAAAGTCTGCGGATGCGTTGCCCGAACTGGCGGAGGATTTATCCACAACGGTGCAACTTCAAGCGGATCGACTCTCGGAGTCGGCATTGCGAAACTGGGATAGTACCCTGGTTCGCCTGAAGGATGCGATCGCGGCTGGCATGGAAGCCACTCAGCGGCAACATCAAGCCTTGGAAGAATCCGAGTCTCTCGCTCCCAAATCTCAATCTCCTACCCGCGACACCCTTTTGTAGCTTACTCTCGTGAACAATCCTCTCTTCTGGCTAGTTGTATCTTTCTTGTTCGTCACCGCTAGCTTGACGATTGTACTCATCGTTGCGATTCCCACCCTAAAGGAGTTAGCACGAGCCGCTCGGAGTGCAGACAAACTGTTTGAAACCCTGCGACGGGAGTTTCCACCCACACTGGAAGCGATTCGGCTGACGGGCATGGAAATTACTGACCTGACGGATGATTTGAGTGAAGGCGTGCAGAGCGCTGGGCAAGTGGTGAAGCAGGTAGACCAGTCTCTTAGCGGTGCTCGGAAACAAGCTAAAAAAGTGCAGTTGGGCACTCGAAGTTTGTTCACAGGAATGAAAACTGCCTGGAAAACTTTTACGCGATCGCCGTCACCCCCTCGGAGATCGAGCGATCGCTTGCCTCCCAGCAAGCTCAGTGGTGAGCGGCTAGAACCCTCTGAGCAGCATCTTCCCATTCGATCGAATCTCCGCTCTACGGCAGAAGAAACAACCTATCCAACTGAACTGGCGACTCCTGGCACCCATTCTTTTCCGGCTCAGGGTTCTGAAAGCGTTGTCAAATCAAGTCATGCAGAAGGGCTTCAATCTAAAGGATCTGCTTCAGATGTGATAGAAGACCCACGATATTTGGCGGACGATATTTAAGCGATCGCGTTTTTACAGGACAGAAGGGAACACTGACTTTAGGTCGGGAATGAAATGTTTCTGAATTGAATCTGTCTGTAAACTCAGTTCTTTTTTAAATCTATGGTTCGCCTGAACAAAAAAGCTTTTGAAATTCTGAACGCTGAACTGCAACGGCTGAACGCGAACGATATGGCATCTCGCGTTCAGCACCAGATTGTGCTGAAACGGCTAGAAAAGCTGCGACTGCAAACGGGAACTCCGCTGATTGAATCCGAGTTGCGCGATACCTTAGATGACTTATTTCCCAACTTCAATCCCAAAGTTTTAAGGCAAGCGGCAAAGGCAAATCGTCCTCCTTCTGCTCTGTGGAACTCAATTAAGTTCGGCGCGATCGCGGTGGGCGGCATTGCAGGCGGCATCTGGTTTTTGAATTTGCCCTATCCGATGATTCGCTATCCCGTGGCGCGAATGATGCCGATGGTGCTGCTGCCCAGTTTTATCAGCATGGATCACAACTATCGACAGGCGATCGCCACCACTGAGCAAGCCGATCAGTTGGTGAATAATGCGACGAGTTCAGCCGATTTTGACTTGGGTGCAATTAAAGTCAAAACTGCCCAAAAGCATCTAGATGCCCTGCCTGTCTGGTTTTTAGGGTATTACCCCAGCGCTTACTGCGGTTGGTTTGGCTGTGGTTGGCGCTTTACCCTAGATGAGTTTCAGCAAGCACGCAAAGACGTTGCCCGCATGGATGCTCGGTTGTTTCAAGAAAAAAATGCTCAAACCCAGTTCCAAAAGGCAGATACAGGGGTAAACGGTGCGAAGCAGTTGTATCAAGCAGCGCCTAATCAAACTAAAAAAGAGGGCGCGATCGCCCAATGGCAGCAAGGACTGGATCAATTGCAAGAAGTGCCGCGTGAAACCCTAGCGGGACGCACTGCTCAAACGAAACTCAAGGCTTACGAGCGAGATTTTCAGCAGGTGGTTGGCTTTGGTGTAGACAATGCGCGATCGGGCAATTTAGTGCAAGCGGCAAAATTTTCAGCAGAGACGGCTCAACAATTTTCCACCGGCAAAGCTCAAGGCGTGGAAGTGTGGCAGGAAGCGGAAAAGCGTTGGGATGAGGCGATCGCAAGTCTGCAAACGATCAAATCGGAAGATCCTGATTACCTTCAAGCCCAGAAATTGCTGAGCCAATATCGACAAAAACACAGTTCTGTCCGAATCCGTTTGCAGCAGGAGCGCGAATCAGTCCAAGCATTTGAGCAGGCTCAGCAGTTGCAAATATCGTTGCTTGCCTCAGTTCAGGCACGGGCAAAAACGTTGCAACCTCAGCAAATCAGTCAACTTCGTGAAATTGAAAAGACTCTAAGACGGGTAACCCCGAATACGACCGTTTATCCAGCGGCTCAGACCCTATTGAAGGGTGCCCAAAAGCGGCTTCAACCCATTGGTGGATAATTAAAGGGTGATGCCTTCCCAATCCGCGATCGCGCTAGTAGATTGAACCAAGTGCATCCCGGCTTCAGCAAAGCGCTCGTAGGCAGCATTGGCTTGCTCGGTGAAGTCCATCACACCGGGAACCACAACGGGCGAGGTGCAATCTTCCAGCAAATACACCTTGCTAGCTAAAGCCGGGTCAAACACCTGAATTTCGGTGAGCAAGTCGGCGATCGTCCAGGCAACGCAGTGGCTTTTCGCCTGACCTGCCACAA
>JBGTAZ010000311.1:0-12643 GCA_041749615.1 Leptolyngbyaceae cyanobacterium
AAGGCACCTGCACATCGGCTTGGGCATACAGCGATCGCCGCTGATCCATCAGGGTTTGCAAGCGCAAGCTGAGATCGGGATTTTGCTCTGGAGTTTGTAATAACGGGCGCTGCCGATCTCCTTGCAGTCGGCGATGTAGCTCCGACAAGGGCACATCTAGCCATACAATGATGCCATGCCGGAGATAGCTCCAGTTTTGCTGTTTTAGCACAATCCCGCCGCCTGTGGCGATCGCTAGCCGCGTATAGGCTGATAACTCCGATAACACTTGGGTTTCGAGCGATCGAAAGCCCTGTTCGCCCTCGGCGGCAAATAGATCCGGAATAGACTGTTGTGCCACTTGCTCAATCACGCTATCGGTATCAAAAAATCGGTAGCCCAATTCTTGAGCTAAGCGCTTGCCAACAGTGGTTTTGCCTGCTCCCATCATGCCAATCAGGTAGAGATTGGTGCCTTTTAAAAAATCGTTCATGGTTTTGAGGTCGTCTGGCTGTTGTCAGATGGCTGTTGTCAGAATACAGACATGAGTGCGGCGGCGCAATCTGGCACATCGGGCGCAATCTTCTAACGCTGCGATCGCCGCTCATCTCCGTCCTCTTCGTCTTCAAACCAACTGTCGGGGTTGCTGGTGGGGTTGCTTGGAGTTGGGGCAGGCTCGTCCTCTAATGCTCGGTAGGGTGGCACCAACACTCGAAAATCCGCATCGACGACTCGCTCAGTGTTGCCACTGCCCGATTTGCCACCGCCTGGTTTCCCACTATCTGGTTTGCCGCTATCTGACGGTTCCGGTTCGCGATAGCTGTAGGAGTAAGAAGAACCTGAGCGAGATCCTTGTTTCGGCTGCTGCGGTTGCTCAAAGCGATCTCGCGCTGATGCTGATGGCGAAGAAGAAGAAGAGGCAACGCGATCATTGGGTTGCTCGCTGGGTTCTTTCTCCCAGTCATCGCTCATCCCCTGCTCCCAATCATCCCCATCATTATCCTGAGTCGCTTGCGGACGGCTGCCCCCGGTCGTTGCCGCTGCTCGTGAAGCCGGGGCTTCGTAACCGCGCCAATCCTGCCAAGCGGCATCTCCCTCGGCTTCGGATGGTTTCGCTTGACTTGCCGCTGTTGCCGCCGCCGTTCTATTTTTCTCAGCAGGTGTTTTTGAAAAAGGCTCTGAAACAGGGCTACGACGCGACGACCGAACCTGAGATCGAACGACTTGCCCCGTCAAAAAATTGGATAGCCCTACTAAAAAAGTGAGGACAATAGTTGTGAGCGCTCCCGCCGCGATCGCCCCCAACACCCACCAAGCCAGCGGCAATGCCGGAGTTGGGCTACCCAAAAACACCAGCGGCAGCACTGGAGTGAGGTTTTGGAGCGTGAACAGAGTGATTGTCCCCGCGATCGCCAACAGCAACATCAAACGAAACAGCATGGTTTCACACCATCAGTAATCAGCTTTTAGCTTAGCTCAGAATAAGAACGACGGTTCAATGGGCTTATTTTTCGGGCATTCTAGTTTTAGACTGAACTCAATTTGTAAAGAAGCCCGTCATGAAAAAAAGCTTACTCTTTTGCCTTTCCTTTGTATCTATATGGGTTGGTTTTGCACCGTACAGTGATGCAGCCGAGAAAAGATGTGGGTGGCTCGAAAATCCTACTCCTGCAAATTGGTGGTTGGTTGACAGAAACGGTACGTGGATTATTTCAACGCAGGGAGGCGATCGCGCTAAGGGGATGGATGCCATCCCGGATGTGTCTAGAAGGGACTTCGTTGCGACACATGGCGGGTATGGATACGCTTGCGCTTGCCTAGATGTCTCGGCTGATCGAAGAACCAAAAGAATTACAACGATTTATCGGGCAAAGCAACTCCCCCTAAGCACCTGCCGAAAAGATCCTGCACTGCCCAAGAAATAAAGAATGCGACTAAAATGAGCGTCCAGCCTTCAGTGTGTTGCTGTTGTGGGCAACCGTCCGATTCCTACGCCCCTATTCCCCGCCACCTTGCCACCGTTGTAATGGAACGCAGTCAATTTCTAACTGATCCAACGCACGGGCGACAACAAAATCGACCAAATCTTCAATGGTTTGAGGATGGTGATACCAGGCGGGAATAGCAGGAACGATGCGGACTCCCGCCTCTGCCAGGGTCGTCAAATTTCGCAGGTGAATCAGGCTAAAGGGCGTTTCGCGGGGAACCAGTACGAGTTTGCGTCCTTCCTTTAGCTGCACATCAGCAGCACGTTCTAGGAGATCGGAACTGAGACCTGCTGCCAGTTTGCCAACGGTACTCATGCTACAGGGCATGATGATCATGCCGACTGTTCGGAAAGAGCCACTCGCGATCGTGGCTCCCACATTGCTCCAAGCATGGCAGATCAATTGACCGCCTGTTTCGACACCCGCTTGCTGCCGCCAAAATTCTTCCTGCTGGGCAAGATCAGGCGGCATCCGCACAGATTGCTCTGCCTGCCACACCATATAAACAGACTTGGAGGCAACTAGCTCAACCTTATAGTCTGCCTGCAATAAAAATTTGAGCGCCCGTACCGCATAAATTAGCCCGGACGCACCAGTAATACCGAGAATAAGAGGATAGGAATGCACGGGAATTAAAGAAGTGGGAGGAAGGAAGTCCTAGTAGGGTCGTTTCGCGAAATGCCCTACCGCCTCAGCCTATCACTCCTCTCCGCCGTTTTCAGCATCTTCCCTTTCAGTGTCTTCCCTTTCAGTGTCTTCCCTTTCAGTGTCTTCCCTTTCAGCGTCTTCCCTCCCAGTGTTTTCCCTCTCAGCGTCTTCTCTATCTTCGCCTTCAATCTCGTCGTCGCTCGCTTCGCTGCCGCCGCCCACTGCCAACAGGTCGATCTGCTGACGATAGTAATCGACGCTTTTCACCTGAACTTCGATGCGATCGCCCAAGCGATACTGTTTGCGGTTTTTACGACCGACCAAGGTTTGCTGACGAGAGCGATATTCATACCAGTCATCTTTGAGGGAACTGACATGTACCAAGCCTTCGACCAACAGTTCTTCAATCTCCACAAATAGCCCGTAGGATTGAACCCCGGTAATCAAGCCGTGGAAGATCTCACCGGTGCGCTCTCGCATCAGTTCAGCTTTCTTCAGCCCTTCCAGGTCTTGTTCGGCTTCTTGGGCGATCCGCTCTCGCTCGGTCAAATGAATCACCACCGCATGGAAGTAAGCTTCCATTTCTTGGTGCATCTCTGGCGGCAAGACATTCCAGCTAATTTCCCCCTGAGTGTTGCTGTGGCGCAGGTTGACGACTTCTTTCGCACGGGTTGATTTGCGATCGCGCCCATGATTAAACACAGCATGGAGCACTCGATGCACTAGCAAATCGGGGTAGCGCCGTACCGGTGAGGTGAAATGGGTGTAGCCGTGATCTAACCCCAACCCAAAATGAGATTTAGGAGTGGTGCTGTAGAAAGCAGGCTTCAGCGTTTCCAGCAACAAATAGGTGAGTACCCGTTCGGCATCGGATTCTGCGAATTTTTGGGTGAAGGCTTGATAGTCTTGAGGTTTAACCACATCGTCTTGCTCTAGCCGCAAATCGATCCCCATACTGCCAGCCAGCTTCATTAGTTCCTGCACATCATCGGGGTCAGGGGTTGGATGCACCCGATAAATACCCGGTGTGCTGAGTGTTTGCAGGTGAGCGGCGACTAGCTGATTTGCCAGCAACATCCACTCTGCTAGCATGGCGTGAGTTGGCACAGAGGGTGAAACCACCATCGCACCGAGCGCCCCTTCATCGTCGTAGTGAAATTTGGGTGTGAATTGCAGTGTGGTGCCGCTCTCAGAGTTTCGGCTAGCCAAGTTTTTTTCTGGCAGGTTGAGTTCAAAAGCGCCTCGTTGGCGGCGCTGCTCTTTGAGGACTTGGCTGACCGCTGCGACATTATCGAGTAGGTCGAAAATGGGGGCAAAATCTTGGATGTCAATCGCCGCAGACTCAGAATTGTGCCGCTCCAAGATTGCCTGTGCCTGGTTGTAGCTCAGTTGATAATCGACTTGAATAGCAGTGGGTTGGATTTCATACTCGATTACTTGCCCTTCGCTATCTAGGGTGACTAAAACGGAGACGGCTAATCGCTCTTTACCGACTAAGAAGGCGCACAGGTTGCCACTTAGCTGCTGGGGCAGCATGGGCACAATTAAGTCGCCCAAGTAAACGGAAACTCCGCGTTTTTGCGCTTCGCGATCGATGGCTGAATCGGGTTCAACATAGTGAGATACATCGGCAATGTGAACGCCCAACCGCCAATGCCCCGCCTCTGTCTTTTCTAGGGTAATGGCATCATCCATGCTGTCGGGATTGGCTTGCTGAATATCCGACTTGATGGAAATAGTCGTTAAATCACGCAAATCAACCCGTTTTTTGAGTTCGGTTTTGGTGACTTTGGTGGGAAGCAGTTTAGCAGCCTGCTGCACAGCTTCAGGGACATTCAGCAGCAGATCATGCTTGCAGCAGACAATATCCACATCGGATGCATCGGAGTCACCGCCTAAGATCCGGGCAACTTTGCCGACGGGTGGCTGTTGACCGAGAGGATACCGCAGCACTTGGATGTGAACAAGTTGGTCGATCGCCTGCTCTAAACTATCTCCATTTAATTTCAGGTTCAGTTCAAACAGGAGGCGATCGTCTAGGGGCACGGCGCGAAATCCTTCATCGCTCTGCTTGACTCGCGCCAAGATTGAAGGGTTAGACCGCTCTAAAATTAGTTTGACTTCTCCCTCAGGACTGCGGCGACGGCTCCCTTCCTTGGTTACCTTAACCAGCACGCGATCGCTATTCCAGGCGTTGTTTAACTGGCTTTCGCGGATGTAGATGTCATCGGCTCCTTCTATATCTTGAATTGCAAAGCAAAACCCTTTGCTAGAACAGCGCAATTTGCCCTCGATCACCCCATCCTCGGTTAGGCGACGGTATCGCCCCCGATCTTTTGCCAACACCCCAATTTTTTCCAGGGCATCCAAAGCAATTTGCAGTTTGCGAATGCTGATATCGTCTTTGCAATCCAGTTTCTTTTCTAACGCCTTAGGCGCAACTAGTTTATCGTCTGTAAAGTTTGCCAGCAGGGCTGCGATCGAAAAGTCCATGAAGCGATTGATCCTTGTCCGTGTGATTGCATTCCAATGTTGCCGTTAACCCAAGTCATTTAAGCGTGATTGCCTGGGTTACCTCTCTATCATCACACTTAGGTGAGCAGTACGATAGAGAAATTCGTGATGCGATGATATTCTGGCATAGCTGTCTTAAGCTTTAGAAAACATCGCAAACGGTTTTACCATCGAGAGGTGAGTGCTAGAAACACACCGTTCATTTCTTTAGATTAAGCGATTAAACTATCACAATCCTATTAATCTATGAAAACGATCGCGATCTTCTACAACCCTCAACACTTTAACTAATACTTTCGCATTGATGTGAACCTGTCAAATGTTGCGCCCATTACCACTGCCAATATTTAAGCTGCATTGTGGGTTATGCGATCGCAATACAAGCAAAATAATCCGGTGCTGAATCTTAAGCATAATGTCTAACGGTAGTGGGCGTGTCCTGTGTCTACCCTGACGGAGGTTGAGGGCAACTACAAAAATGAAGAGATTGCCCCTGCAAATTTCATCCCCAGATTCAGCAATGCCCGATCGTTTACATTGCTCTCTTCATTCACGAAAAAGATCATTCACAAAAAAAGAGGTCAGCCGACCCCTTTCCCGATAGGTATTGGAACAAACTCTTGATCCTTGGAAAAAATTCAACTATGCCAAACCAGTATTTGCGCCCGGTTTACCCGTTGCCAACTCAACTTTAACAATCTTGCCACCCATTTTTTGAATTCGTTGCTGTTCACGAAACCAGTTTTCGTAGGGAACTAGCTTTGTAAAAAATGTATTTTGAAGTTCGCGTTGCGTGCGAATACGAGTTTGGCTAGGAACGCAAGCAGTAATCTTGAACATGCGCATGGAAGGCTTTCTCCTGAGTGGCTGAAAAATTTTTAATCTGAAACTTAATCTGAAACAAAGAACCGCAAATCGGAAGGGGTGCCAAAGTCAAAAACTGAATACCAAAAAGTAAGTACGATGGACTATGACAAACGCATAACTTTATAATCTCAAATCTCAACCTTATTTCAAGCAAGGCTGGAAGTCGAGAGTCACACTAGATTATCAAAACTAATCTACTAATGAAGATAGTCTTCGATTTGCTAATCATCACTCCAGACTTCCAACCCTTACAAACCGCGACTTCGCTAATTGTGAAGCGGAGAGCTTTTCAGTTAGCTTAAGCCAGAAGAAATGTAGTCGAGGTAAACGCCTAGTTCTTTACCCGCATCAACACCCACTATAGCCGCAGCAACTTCCTTAATTGCCTGAATTGCCTGTACGGTTGCAGAAATGGGTACACCTAGGGAGTTGTAGGTTTCTTTCAAACCGTTTAGCACGCGCTCATCCAAAATGGAAGGATCGCCAGCCAACATGGCATAGGTCGCATAGCGGAGATAGTAGTCAAGGTCGCGGATACAAGCAGCATAGCGACGGGTCGTATACATGTTGCCACCGGGACGGGTGATGTCGGAGTAAAGCAGGGATTTTGCCACCGCTTCTTTGACGATCACAGCCGAGTTAGAGCTGATTGCAGTCGCTGCACGAACTCGTAGTTCGCCAGTTTTGAAGTAGCCTTTAAGTCTTTCTAAAGCAGATGTATCAAGGTATTTGCCTTGAACATCAGAAGAATTAATGACAGCGGTAATTGCGTCTTGCATGATTGAAATTCCTTAAATCACGTAGTCTTACGAAATGCTTAGGTTACAGATCAACAGGGTTCAGAGGTCAGAGGTGAGGTGGCAAACAATTTTTCAATTGCTAACCCGTCGCTTCTAGCCATCAGACTCCTCTTACTGCATTGCGCCGATAATGTAGTCGAAATAAGCACCAGCTTCAGAGGCATCATCACCAGAAAGCAAAGATGCTGCAACGTTCTTCATTGCGCGAACGCCTTCAGCAACCGCAGGAATGGGGGTGCCCAAGGAGTTGTACATTTCGCGAACGCCAACGATACCGATTTCTTCGATTGGAGTCACATCACCTGCTACAACACCGTAGGTTACGAGACGCAGATAATAATCCAGGTCGCGTAGGCAGGTAGCGGTCATTTCTTCGCCATATGCATTTCCACCGGGAGAAACCACATCGGGGCGCTTTTGGAACAGTTGGTCGCCAGCTTGCTTAACGATGCGCTCACGGGATTCACTCAGGGTTTGAGCAATACGTAGACGCTTTTCACCCGTGGTGACAAAGCTTTTAATCTGATCCAGTTCACCAGGGCTGAGGTAACGAGCTTCAGCGTCTGCATTCACGATTGCCTTCGTGACAATACTCATTGATGGATTCCTCCAGAAGAATAGAACCGATTGTGTTTTATATGGGGATTCCCAAAGGGAGGGCTAAGTCTTCGCCTAAAGCCTATCCACGGACGGTTTGAGCCTAAAAAACTCAATTGTCGCATTGAAAAGGGGTTACTCAGGTTTTTGAAGGCTCAATGGGGCATCTGCGATCAAACTTGTGCCTTTGTCTGCTGAAACAACAGATGCTTAAGGCATCTTTCGCAACAGTCTGACAGAACCTTCAGACTCACTTACCTTCCGAAATTATTGTGCGGCATTGGGTTCACCCCCCAAGTCCCTCCGCAATAGTTTGTAATATTTATCCTCAGTTTTCTGAAGATCTCACTCGTTTAAGGAGAAAACTTTACATCTAGACATAAACTTCAGGGTACGTTTTGACTGCGCTCAGCGCCCGCTGTTTGCTATTCGTAATTTGGCTATTCGTAATCTACCTATCTACTGCCCAAATGCTCCAGGAATGTATTCTTGCAGAGTCAGCTTATAGCCAGAGGCGATCGCCACGGTTTTGCCGTCTATCTGAGCGAGATCAATCTCACCCTGTAGTCGCTGACCTTTGACTAGCGCCACATCAAATCGGCAGGGCACCTCTGCCAGTGCAGGATGAGTGCTTAAAAACAGTTCTGCGGTTCGCCACAGTTTCGCCTGTTTTTGAGGGGTGATTGCTAGAGCGCCGTTCTCATCCCAATTGCCAGAACTGCGCGTTTTAATTTCCACAAAGGCGATGAGTTCCCATTGAGGCGCTTCGGGCGATGAGTGGGGCGATCGCTGTGCCATCACCACATCCAACTCGCCCCACCGACAGCGCCATTGTTGTTCTAAAATGACCCAGCCTTGCGCCTCTGCCCACCGAGCTACAAAATTTTCGCCGAGAGACCCTAAGGTTGATGTAGCCAGTTTGGAGGGCGATCGAGTCAGGCGATCAGTCATGAGCAGGCGAAACTTGTACAACTGTTTCAGTTTGGATGGATGGGCTGATGATGGTCAACAGATTCCGTTAGGATCAAATACAGCGGTTTGTGTTGAAGGCTCTCAAATGACATCACCGCGAAACTTTAAACAGGTCAATCCCCTTCCTAGACAGTCAGGCGACAGCAATGGATAATCAGCAATTCAACCGAATGAATGTTGCACAAAATATCTGGGCGGCGATGCAAGTCTGCCACAAACAAATAGTTTCAGTAGGCGTAGCTGTTTTACTGGTTTTTGTAGGAGTCGGATTCTGGTGCTCTGCCATGGCTCCCGCTTGGGCAGAAGATTACAATCGTGAGTTTTTGGTCGGTGCCGATTTTTCAGGACAAGTGCTAACTGCCGACAGTTTCACCAAGGCAAATCTGCGGGAAAGCAACTTTAGCGGTGCTGACCTACGCGGCGTGAGCTTTTTTAGCGCCAACTTAGATAACGCCAATCTAGAAGGGGCTGATCTGCGAACCACAACCTTAGACACCGCGCGATTTTCGCGGGCAAATTTGACCAATGCCTTGCTAGAGGGTGCATTCGCCTTTAATGCCAAGTTTGACGGAGCCATCATCGACGGAGCAGATTTTACCGATGTAGAGATGCGCCAAGATGCCCATGACTTATTGTGTAAAACTGCAAAAGGCACCAATCCGGTGACAGGACGAGAAACCCGAAAAACACTGGATTGTGACTAGAAAAATGCTGGGTGACGTTCGCGTAGCGTTGACCTAGGAGATATGGCGAACTCAAAATTCAACACTCAACACTTTACTTTCCCTCCACTACTGCCCATCTCCCACCCACGGAGCCTGAACGAGATCTTCAAAGCTGACTTGGCGTTCGAGATCGAGATCGGCAATCCGGCGTTTTTCGCTATGAATCTTTTGCCAGTAGTATTGACCCAGTTCAGGAGTGCTGGAATCAGCGGTTTCTGCTAAAAGCTGCTGAAAGTGACGGCAGCGTTTTTCACACATAATTCGCTCCATTGCCGCAGTTGCCGCCCGAATGGTCAGATCGACCCGAAGAATATCCCGTTTTGTTTTTTCATCTAGCTGGAACAAAGCGTAAAGCTGCATCATTTCAGCCGGGTAATCCGTGCAGCGGTCTTGAATTAAGGTGAGGAGGGAGGGAGGAGAAGAAGGGGCAAGAGGCAAGGGGCAAGGGGCGACGGGGAAAGTGGTCTCTTCTGGTTCTCTGGCTTCTGAATGCCCGGAATTTGCCTCTTCCACGTCCTGAATTTGTCGCCAGAGAAACCGATGATGGGAAAGGCTAAACTCTAGGTCACGCTCTTCTAAAGCCGCCACGATCGCGGCTTGGTGTTTTGGGGCATACAGATACAGCCGCAATAGCTGGATTTCGGCTTCTTCTAGCAAGTTGCGATCGCTTTTGGTTTGCCATTTTTGCGATCGCCCGTGCCAGCGTTCCCCCCGCACCTGTAGGCGCAAATCTTCTTCGAGCCGCAGCATCAGGTGCGAGTCTCCTTGGCTGAGACGCTCGGCGTAACGGTGAATGTAGTGAGTTCGCAGGGTGGCGTTAGGCAGATTGCCGAGCAGTTTGACGATCGCCTGTACCGCTAACTGAAACTGATCGGATTGCCGCAGATCTTTATCGGCGATCGCCCGTTCCATTTGCCAATCGAGCCAGAGTGGAGCCTGATCCAGCAAGGTTTGGTATTCACTGGCAGCGTGGATTTTCAAAAAGTCGTCTGGGTCTTTGCCATCGGGAATGTTCAACACCCGCAGTTGAATATCCCCCCGATAAGCAAGGGTTTCCACTTCGCCCACTGCCCGTTCTGCGGCTTTGTTGCCTGCCTTATCCGCATCAAAATTGAAGAGAATCCGCTTCGATTCGGTGTAGCGCAACAGTTGCCGTACTTGGGCAGAACTGAGGGCGGTGCCCATGGAGGCGACCACGTTGGTGATACCCGCATGATGCAGGGCAATTACATCAAAGTAGCCTTCTACGATTACGGCTTGATCCTGCTTGGCGATCGCGGCACGGGCTTTATCCAGCCCAAACAGCAGCTTTCCTTTATCAAATAGTTCTGTGTCGGGCGAGTTGAGATATTTCGGCTGTTCATCAGTTAGAGTGCGTCCGCCAAAGCCCACGACCCGCCCTTGCAAATCGTGGATTGGAATCATCAGGCGATCGCGAAAGCGGTCATAATATCCGTCGCCTGTTTTTCGCGGCACAATTAACCCGGCGCGCTCCACCAGTTCCACGGGATATTTCTTTTGCTCCACCAAATAGCCCGTTAAGGTTTCCCACCCGCCCGGCGCATACCCTAGCTGAAACTGCTGCATCGTTGCTCGATTTAACCCGCGCTTTGCCTCCAAGTACTCCAACGCCGCCGATCCCGCCGATTGATACAGCGCATGTTCATAAAATTTTGACGCGATCGCTGTCAGTTCATACAACTGCTCCCGCAAGGAAACCTGCCGCTGAAACTCCTGCCGTTCCTCTGGCTTCAGGGTTTGCATCGGCACCTCATACCGTTGTGCCAGCGACATCACCACATCGCTAAAGGATCGCTTGCCCAACTCCATCAAAAACTTAATCGCGTTGCCCCCGGCTCCACAGCTAAAACAGTAATAAAACTGCTTGCCCGGACTGACGGAAAAACTCGGCGATTTGTCATCGTGAAACGGACACAGCCCAACAAAATCCTTGCCTTGCTTTCGCAGCACCACATGCTCCGACACCACATCCACAATGTCGGTACGCTGCTTGACCTGTTCGATTGTGTCGGGGTGAAGGCGGGGAATTTCCATAAGGGAGAGAGTGGATGAGTGAAGAGAGTTTGCATCCTAGCAGGATTTTTATGGTAGCGAAATCCCTGGGGTGCGATACATAAATTTATACAGGCTGCGCCAATGCGCTTTGTTTGAGGAAAGAGTCGTTCCCTTCCGATACCATAGATTTACAGTTCTCAAACTTCAGAGCCGCGTAAATGATTAATACTAGCGAAACTGTTAATCTTGCCCAACAATCCAAATTTCAACAGGCGATAGACCTAGTGGAGTCCTTACCAATTGACGACCAAGCAGTGCTAATTAACCTCATTCAAAAACGCTTGCATCAGCAAAAGCGCAACCAATTGGTCCAAGAAGTGAAAGCCGCAGAGACAGAATATGCCCAAGGTAGCATTCGTCGGGGCACGATCGCCGACCTCATGGCGGAGCTAGATGACTGATGCAACTCGTTTGGACTTCAGCCTTCAGCCGAGCATTCAAGCGATTAGTTCGTCAAAATCCGCAGTTGCGTCCTCAAATTGAACAAACCCTTGAAAAACTGTTAGCTGATGCATTTCATCCGGGCTTAAAAACGCACAAACTCAAAGGAGACTTGGAAGGAAGGTGGTCATGCTCGATCGATTACAGCAACCGGATTATCTTCAGATTCGAGACAGATCCTGATTCTGGTGAAGCAGAAATTTTCCTGCTGACGCTTGGCTCTCACGACGAAGTTTATTAAGCCAGCTAGCACCAACAGCTTTTAATTTAAACAGATGGGTAAGAGAAGGCGCGATCGCGAATACTTTCTGGAGAAGTGAGACAGCCGCATACCCAGACGATAGAATCTAGCCAAGGGTTTTTCACTTCGGCATATTGAGTGGCTTATGACATCAACAGCCCTGCATCCCATCACCTTAGATGAGTTTTCTCAACTCCCTAACCTGGAAGAATCTCCAGCGTGGGAACTTCTCAACAGCCAAGTTTTGCAAAAGCCGATGCCGACGTTTCATCACAGTTGTTTGCAGAAGCGTTTAGTCACTGCGATCGACCATACCCACAGCCCCTACGAAGCGTTTCCAGAACTTCGCTGCCTCCTCAGCCAAAACTCCATTGTTCCAGATATCACCGTTATCCATCAAAGCCGCATACCGACGGATAATCAGCTAATTCAGGGCGCTCCAAACTGGCTGATTGAGATTCTTTCCCCAGACCAAAGCACTACAAAACTGATCACCAAAATTCAGGCTTGCCTCGCTGAAGGAACTCAACTGGGTTGGTTGATCGACAGCCAAGAAGCGGTGATCATGATTTTTCTGCCCGATCAGCCGCTTAGCTTACTCAGCGGCAACACTTTATTACCTGTTTTAGATGAGATTTCATTAGAACTTACTCCAAATCAAGTTTTTGGCTGGTTGCAGCGCTGATGCGACAAAGCGATCGCACCCTGATTTCTCGACCATCGGGTTGACAGAGAATATTATGGAGGCAGTTGGGTAGTCCTCAAGTGAGCAGTCTTCAAAAGTGCGGCATGGCT
>JBGTAZ010000312.1:0-7637 GCA_041749615.1 Leptolyngbyaceae cyanobacterium
GCGTCGTAACCATCCCGTTGTGACAACGGTGTGATTGATTAAATCTGCCGGACGGGTAGCTTTGGGAAATAGATCTCCCAGAAACCCAAAGCGTGAGGTGCAATGAAGTTTGACGATTCCGGTTGCAGTCTCTAAAAGCAAGTCTTGGTTCAGGTGATTGTTGATTCCGGCGCGACCCAGCACCCGCCCTTCTAGGCGAATGATTTGGCTGTTGATCGGTAAGAGTGGGGTTTGTTGGGTCGCATCGGCTAAAGACAGGTTTGGGGCGGATGCGCTCAAAGAAGATGGACGGATCTCTGGGAAAAAGGGATTGATGCGGATGATTGTGCCCACGCAAAATCCCACAAAGGGTAAGCCGCGTAAAAGTGTGCGATCGCCTGCCATCCAACTAATCGCTTCTAGGTTAAGCTGCTTGCCTACGCCACCCAGCAGGAAGAGCAAGCAGGCAACCACTAGCCCTAAAACGATGCCAAAATAGGGTGCGCCTTGAAGCAGCAAGCGCCGCCATTGTTGCCCCGTTAAAGCAGATTTTCGCGATTTTTGGGTCGGCATAGATTGCCAGTTCAATTCGGGATCAAGCTGCCAATGACGGGCGTAGAGTGAGAGCAGTTGCAGGCGATCGCCCGTGGGTGGGTGGGAACTATTGATGGCTAACCAATGGCGGTAAGGATTGGTGCTTTCCCATTGCAAGAGTGGCTCGATTGGCAGGTGAGCATAGACGCTGCCTAAAGACAGTGCGGCGCGGTGATTCAGGGGCATTAACAAATCGAACCCTTCCAGCAAATAGCTGGTTTGCTTTTGCTGCTGCACGCTTTTAGCCGTGCCGATCGCGATTTTGAGCAAGGCGCGGGTGTAACCGTTAGGATTGCCCGTCAGATCGGTCGCGATGCGATCGCTGTAATAAACTCGCTGCCGCGATAGCCAGAGCGGAATCCAATGCAACAGCCAATACAATCCATAGCTACCAGCGGCAATCAACGAGGCGGAAGCGCGTGAAATGGCGGCTGTCTTTTGGCTGCCCCAGTCTGCCACGACTCGATACAGCGTGTAGGGAATTTGCAAAATCACCATCGCCACCGACATCAGCGGCACATCCCAACTGGCAAGATGCCCCAACTCATTCGCGTAAATAGCAGCAATCTCATCATCTGCAAGTTGGTCGAGCAACCCTTGACTGACAACAATTCGGGCGATCGCAGGCATTGCGCCATAGGTAAACGCGATCGGGGCTGGAGTTGGCAAAATTCCTAAAGCCGGGGAAGAAATTCCATATTGACGACAAAAGCGCGGCAAGAGTTGAGTCGTTTCGGGGCTATAGCCTGCCAATTTGGGCAAGGTTAAGGGCTGCAAACCGTAGAGGATTGTCAACAAACCATCCACAATCCAGCGGGAGCCTGCCAATATCACGAGTAGCAAAACGGCTGTAAAAGAGACGGTCCATCTGGGCGCACCCGATTGAACCACACTAAAGCCCAAACGCGGCAATACTCTAACCAGCATCGTTTCATACGAAGCGAAGACCCAGTAGAGCATCTGCTGAATGCCGACAAACAGGGCGATCGCCGTCACGATTTGAATCGCCGCTAATTGGAGCCGTTTTACTTGCCCTAAGGGTTTCCAGTTTTTTGCCCGTCCCGCATTGCGCCAAGTCGGTTGATAAAGATTGACGGATGGTTCAACGGCTGCTTTACTGGGTATCGCAATGGGCGGAACCACCCTAGAATCTGACCGGATGGGGTCTGAAGGTGGCTTGGATCGCTCGGATGCGGTATTGAGCGGGATGAATTCCGTTTGGCGGGATGCTGGGGTAGGAGTGGGCGATGACGACGGCACAAAGCCGCTGAGATCCATTGAGGAGTCTGAGATTGAGGAGTCTGAGATTGAGGAGTCTGAGATTTCCGCTGAAGACTTTGGCTCTTCTGCGGCGCTAAGGATATTGTATAAGGGTGCCAAGTGAGGATGGCGTTTGGTCAAGGTGTCTAATGTGCGGGTTGCCCAGGTTTGCACCTGCTCACTAGAACTTTTCTGTAACTGCTGGCAAACTTGCGCCGCTTGATTTGTTTCGCCCAATCGCTCATAGGCGATCGCGATCGCCATTTGTGCCCGTGCAACCAAGGGCTGATCAGCAGACATTGAGAGCGAGTTTTCCAGCAGCAGCGCCGCAGTGGAATAATCTTCTTGCTTGAAGGCGGCTAACCCCGCTTCTAAATCGGTTAACTCGTCAGCAGAGTTGGTAGACGACTGAGGAGAAGTCATAGGGGGGGACTCCCACTTGGAACCCTTTAAGGATACCTCTACAGTGAAGCGGGTTCTCTCCCAGAAACTACGGGGGCGATCGCGTTCAGTTGTAACTCCGGGTGATCCGACTCCACCTGACCCACGTTCCATTCGTTGCGAAACAGCAGCACGGGGCGGTTCCAGCTATCTTTCACCGCCACCGTGTTAAACAGCCGTCCTGCTTTTTCGAGGGCTTCCCAGCCGCCCACCACCCAACGCGCCACCGAAAAGGGCAACAGTTCTAAGGTCGTTTCCACGCCATATTCACTTTGCATCCGAAACTGCACCACTTCAAATTGCAATTGCCCGACTGCTGCCAAAATCGGTTCTCGTTTTGACTCATCAGCGGAATGCATAATCTGCACGGCACCTTCTTCCCGCAGTTCTTGCACGCCTTTTTGAAATTGCTTAAATTTGGACGGGTTTGGATTTTTGAGGTAGGCAAATAGTTCGGGTGAAAAGGAGGGAATGCCTTCATACTCCAGTTTTTGACCCACGTAAATGGTATCGCCGATCGCAAACACGCCAGGATTGTTCAAGCCAATCACATCGCCGGGATAGGCAGTTTCGATCACTTCCCGATCTTGAGCGAATAGCTTTTGGGGACGGGACAGCCGCACCAGTTTTCCAGTCCGCGCATGATTCACGGTCATGTCTTTTTCAAACTTGCCAGAACACACGCGCACAAAGGCGACGCGATCTCGGTGCTTCGGGTCCATGTTTGCCTGAAGCTTGAAAATAAACCCTGAGAAATCAGGATAGGTTGGCTCAATTTCGCCTTGATTGCTCACATGGGGAGCAGGCTTAAGGGCATACTCCAAAAAAGCATTGAGGAATGGCTCGACCCCAAAATTGGTCATGGCACTGCCAAAAAATACTGGAGTCATCATGCCCGCATGGATTTCCTCTAGATCCAGTTCTGAGCCAACGCCTTCTAGCAATTCCAAGTCATCTTTGAACTGGTAGTACAAATCCTGTTCTAACAACTGCTCAATCCGGGGATCGCCAAAGTCAATCACCGTATCGATCGCTTCTCGCTGACCGTGGGCACTGCGTTCAAACAAATGAATTTTCTGGGTGCTGCGCTCAAACACCCCTTTGAAGCGATCGCCCATGCCGATCGGCCAATTTGCTGCATAGGTGGCTAAGCCCAATTCCTGCTCAATTTCATCCAGCAGTTCCAGCGGTTCCCTGCCGGGGCGATCGAGCTTATTCACAAACGTAAAAATGGGCAAGCCGCGCAAACGGCAGACTTCAAACAGCTTACGAGTTTGTGGCTCTAACCCTTTTGCCGCATCGATCAGCATCACCGCATTATCCGCAGCGGCAAGGGTGCGATAGGTATCTTCACTAAAGTCTTGGTGACCGGGCGTATCCAGCAAGTTGATCTGGAAGCCTTTGTAATCAAATTGCAGCACGGTGGATGTAATCGAAATGCCGCGCTGCTGCTCCATTTCCATCCAGTCTGAAGTCGCATGACGCTGCGCTCTCCGAGCTTTGACGGCTCCTGCTTGGTGAATGGCACCTCCATACAGCAGCAGCTTTTCCGTCAACGTGGTTTTACCGGCATCCGGGTGAGAGATGATAGCAAAGTTGCGGCGACGCTCAACTTGGGTTTGCAATTCAGCCTGAATTTCAGTGGACATTTATTCACCTGATAGGTAAATCGTGAAGGACGAAGACCGTCCGACAGAATCTCAAGTCTAGCAGCACCTTAAACAGGGCTACAAGGACAAAAATTTGCTGGATGAAACCCGACCAGAATGAGGCTAGACTGGACTATGGGTGATCAGTGCCTAGTATGGATTTGCTGCCTGTTCCCCAGTTCCCATCGCCTGGATTGAATTCGCTATGGATGATCTGACTCAACGTCGTAAACTGCTGTCTGCTTTAGCTCACGGGGCAATTTTCTTTAGCTATACTTTCATTGCAATTGGGATTCCGATCGCAATTTTAGTGATTTCAGACGATCAGGTCGTTAAAGATAATGCAAAAGAATCGCTTAACTTTCACTTTAATATTTATATTTATGCAGCGATTTTCTTCTTGCTCACGTTTGTGTTAATCGGAATTCCACTTTTAGTGTTGTTGGGTGTCGCCATTTTTGTGATGCCGATTATTGCGATCGTTCACTCGGTCAGCAAACCCAACAAGCCCTACCGATATCCTTTTATCTATCGATTACTCAAGTAAATGCAGTGCAAGGCAGGGGTCTAGTCAGTAAGGGATATTTTTCCAACTGACCTTACGGAAATCTCACTCCTTTGGGGTGGGTTTTTGCGATCGCGGCGCTTGAGCGATCGCTGTATAGTGGCAGTGTAGTGCAGCCCAAATGAATGTAAGGTTCTTTATGCAAACTCCTAATGCTTTTGATTCTGATAAGCGCAAACTTCTATCCTCATTGGCTCACGGGTCAATTTTTATCAGCGCCACTCTCTTTTCAATCCTAATTCCGATCGCGATCTTAAATGTTTCCGATGACCCCGTTGTGAAAGATAACGCGAGGGAAGCAATTAATTTTCACTTTAATGTTTGGCTCTACGGAATTTTTCTAGTTCCCCTTTCCTTTATCACCTTTGGATTAGCAGGCGGCATTTGGTGGTTGATTCATTGGGGATTTACGGCGTGGGCAATTCTTCACTGCCTCAACACTCCTGAACAGGCGTTTCGCTATCCATTTATTTTCCGTCCTTTGTAAGCGAGAGACGCGATCGCTGGAGCCTGTTCCGTTTAAAATAAAACTGCTCCGCAGTTGAGCTACCGCAGAGCATAGAGGTACAGTTAAACGCTTGTATGCCTAGTATTGCGAGATTTTCAACATACAGGTTTCAATCATGTGCCAATCATTAGAGTGTCCATGTCTGCTAGAGCGTATCCAAAATAGTAACCGGATCGTTTCTGTCAAGGTGTCACCTTACAGTAAAACCATTCACCTCATGCACTAACAAATTCAGCAGCCGTCAAGGCTGCTTTTTTTATCGTCAATTCAGCAATTTTGTTTCTATGCATCTGGTGCTGCCGATGGTGACAAAGCTTTAGATTTGAATGCTCTACCAAATCGTGTTGCCAACCCAACCAAACCCTAAGCCAATCAGGCAAACGGTTGTTAATAGCCAAAAGGATTGCATCCCATTTACGTCTCTTGTTTGCAGATCAATTCGGGCAAGGGTTTCAGCCGCGAGAATGGTCAGGATTTGGGTAAAAACATGCAGCCAAAACAAGATGACGGCTGCTAATGCCGCAAATAAAAAAATTGCCGTGAATGCCACAGTATCGGAGTGGAACCAGCGGGTAAGAAAGGCGCTGAAACTCTTCAACGGCGACATAAATGCCATGGAGGATACGATGATCCAGCTAATGGCTAGGGTCGCGGTAAATAAATTGTGGTCGAGAGCAAGCCTGCAAAGGTTTTTCGGTTGAGGCGTTGGAACTTTGGCTTCCTCGGTTGTTTGAGTGGATGGTCTGACCGATTGAGCGTTGTCTGCGGGTGTAGTGGCTCTTTTTGCGTGGGGTGTTTGCGAGGCTTCAAGGTTGACAGATCCTAAAAATCGCGATCGCCCCTGACCCACGGTTGCTTCATGCCGAAACTCTGTATCGTTGGGCATCGCTTCTCCAATCATTTGATAGCATTCCGCAACTAACCACAAAGGTTTTGGAGAAGGCAACCCTGCCAGATACCAGCCAAAGCTGGCATAGCAAACAATTAGTAATGCTAAAGATATCCAAGGGAACCGCTTTACAGCCACTTTTACGCCCACTCACTCTAAGTCTGAAAATTTGCAACCTGAAATTTGGTCAACGCGAATTGGTCAATTTTATGAGCGTTTGGCATCGATATTGGCGTGAGATGCTAAAAGATCTTTAAATGACCGACACAGACACCCCGATAGGGTAATCAGTGAGGTTAGAATGCAAACAAGTCGCTTTAATTCACCCTCACATCACCCTAATTTTTTGTGTCCATTCTACGATTTTTTCGGAAATCTGCGTTGGGACATCGTTCTTCTCACTTAGTCATTGTGGTTTTTCCCGATGAAGGAATGGTGTTTCAAGCCTATCGATTGCTGCATTGTCACGGCATCTCGCCAGAAAATTTGGCAATTGTCGGTCAAGGGTACAGCAGTCCTGACCGAGTTGGATTGATCACTCCCTGGCATATTGTGATTCGTAAGGCTGTAATGACCTCGATCGCAGCCGCAGGGGTGGGAGTTTTACTTGGCTTAGCGATCGCCCTATTCAAAGGTTTGCATCATGACCTGCCTTTGATTTTGCCCGCATTTGGGTTGCTCAGCGGCATTTGCGGTGGCATTATTGGGGCAATCTTTGGCATAGTGGGCGAAGGCTCAACCGCCAGTGTCTATCGCCATCATCTCCGGCAAGGGCGCTACTTATTGATGATGGAAGGCTCTGAAAAACTCGTGCGCTGGGGTCAAGAAGTGTTGAGCTACTATTCAGCCCTCAGCCCCCATTAGCGGGCTACCCCGGTTAGGCAATCCCCAACTTTTGGCGAATCACTTCATCTTTATCTCGGAGTCCTACTAACACTGCTGCACCATCTTTGACAAACAGCGGACGTTTGAGCAGCATGGCATCCTTGGCAAACGCTTCAGCCCACTGATCCTCTGTCCAGTCATCTTTTTCGGCACCCAGCGATCGATAGGATTGCCCCGACGTGTTCCGCATCGGTTTAGAACCCAACACCTCAACCCACGCTTGAATCATTTTTTGATCGGGCGGACGTTCTTTCGTATCAATGAATTCATAGTCCACGCCATTATTTTTCAGCCACGCAAACGCTTTTTTGCAAGTGCCACAGTTAGGAATTCCATAGACTTGAATCGACATGATCGCGTTCCTCGGATTGATTTCAGATTGATTAAAGACGGTCTGGAGGCATTCATCCGCAGCGATTTTTGCTTTTCTTGGAGCCATGCTGTGTTTGAGAAATCCTTGAACGCAAAAACCGGGTAGCTCAACACCACCCGGCACTTTGGCGAGTATTCAGTTTAAATTACACGCTTAAATCACCCAACTAAACGCCAACGACTTCCTTTGCCTTGGCGATTAGCTCACCTTTAGCGTATTTGACTGCGTAGATTTCAACGCCCACCTGTTTGATCTTGCTAGCGTTGCCTGCTGCCCAAAATTCACGGTAGCGATCGGCGCACACTTTTTGCATGTACTTGATGGATGGCTTCAGGAAGTGACGGGGGTCAAATTCCTTCGGATCTGCGAATAGTGCTTCACGAACCGCCGCCGTGATTGCCAAACGGTTATCGGTGTCAATGTTCACCTTACGCACACCGCTCTTGATGCCCTTTTGGATTTCTTCCACAGGTACACCATAGGTTTCAGGGATT
>JBGTAZ010000313.1:0-13578 GCA_041749615.1 Leptolyngbyaceae cyanobacterium
GCTAACCCATCCCGAATTTTAGGCACCTTGGGCGTGGATGGTGCCGCCAACCTGTTTTTGCTCAACCCCAACGGCATCCTGTTTGGTGCCAACGCTCGGCTGGATATTGCTGGCTCCTTCGTGGCTTCCACTGCCGATCGCCTCACTTTTGACAACGGCTCAACCTTTAGCGCCAAAAACCCAGATGCTGCGCCCCTGCTAACTGTAACGCTGCGCCCCCACTTGCCCTACGGCACCAATTATCAAGCAGCGATCGCGAATGCGGGACACTTAGCAGTGGGAACAGGGCAAACCCTTTCTCTCCAAGGCACCTCCGTGACCAGTTCGGGTGGGTTAACGGCACCCGCCGGAACGGTGCAGCTACTTGGCGATCGCGTTTCTCTCATCAGCAACGCTCGGATTGACGTGTCTGGGGTAGGCGGGGGCGGCACGGTGCTGATCGGCGGCGACTTCCAGGGCAAGGGCGCGGTGCCCAATGCCAGCCAAGCGATCGTAGACGAAACCGTGGTGATTAACGCCGATGCCGTGGGCAGTGGCGATGGCGGACGGGTGATTGTGTGGGCAGATGGGGCGACCCGCTTCGCGGGTACTATCAGTGCCCGTGGCGGCGACACCGCTGGGAATGGCGGCTTTGTGGAAGTATCCGGGAAACAAACCCTAGATTTTAACGGTTGGGTGGATACTACGGCGGCGAATGGTCGCTTGGGCAATTTACTGTTAGACCCGTTTGATTTTGAAGTGAATGCGTCGAACGTCGGCAGTATTAATCAGTCTCCCACCACGGTGGCGATCGCCGCGGAGAATAACATCACCTTCAGCTCTCCGATTAATATGACGGCGTTTCGGGCGGGGCTATCCGCCGATGCGGGCAATAATATTTTCGTGAACAGCAACATCACAACCAATGGCGGTGATGTGATCTTCAGGGCTACCAATGGGGTTTTGCTAAATAGCGTCACGATTAATACCAATCCCTTTGAAAACACTGCAAACTCTGTGGCTGGTGAGATCGTGCTGGCGGGAGGAATTCAAGTTTCAGTGGTGAATAGCACGTTGCTCAGTCGTGGTAACAATGACGGAGCCTCTTTTAGCGCGATCGGGCTTGTGTCTGCCAATGGGTCAGTTCAGGTGGACAACTCGTTTATCAGTACGACTAATTTTGGCACCGGGTTCGCGGGCGATGTGGTGATTACGGCTCGGAATCAGGTTGATATTGCCAATAGTCAGATATTCAGCCAAGGGAATCAAGGACGGATTTACGTTGGTGAAACCAACTATAACGGGTTTGATTTTTCACCTCAAACGGTTAAGATTAGCAAGTCACGATTACAGACCAGTAACGGTGCGACGGCTAGCGCCAGTGCCGATGCTGGAAGTATTATCGTGCAAGCCTTGGAGTCTGTTTCAATCACTGCAAACTCAACGCTACAGAGTCGGGCAGAGAGGAATAAACAGGGAAATGCCGGGGGAATCGGCATTGGCACGGGCAATCTGTTGATCCAAGATTCTAATTTAGACACCAGCACCTTTGCTCAGAATAGCAGTGCCTTTAACTTCGATGATTTTGGCAGCAGTCCCAATGGGTTTGGCAGCAGTTTTGCCGGAGCCGTTGTCTTACTCGCCAGCAATGACATTACCCTGGAAAACAGCGATATTTTCAACAACCTAGAAAATGGCGCGTCTGGTAAGGCAGGGGTGATTTACATTAACGCCCGATCGCTGTCCTTATTTAGGGGATCGCAAATTCAAACCCTGGTGCGAGGAGTCGGTGCCAATGGTCCTGCGGCTCAAGGCAGTGCAGGCAACATCTTGATTCAAGTTGAGGAAACCGTCAAGGTCGTGGGTCGCAACAGTGAAGGGTTTCCTAGCGCTATTTTTAGTACTGTCGGCGCTGAGTCTTCTGGCGTGGCTGGCAATGTGTTGATTCAGGCGCGATCGCTCCATATTCGAGATGGCGCAAGAGTCAGTGTTGATAATGCTGGACTCGGACTCGCCGGGAACATTAGAATCTCAGCCTTGGGAGTGTGGCTAGATAACGGGGCGAGTATTCGGGCAAGTACATTTTTGGGGTTTGGTGGCAACGTGATTCTGGATGTTCCAGGAGCCATCATTCTGGGTCGAGATAGTGGAATTTTTGCATCTACCACATTTTCACCTGCCGGGGCACAGGGCGGCGGCAGCATCGCGATCGGCAGCGGTCAGTTGCGCCCCTTCATTGGCTTCAGTCGTGGCATCGAATTTAGTGGGCTGGAGTTTGACGGTTCCACCCTTTTAGTGGCAGGAAAAACCATTCGAGATAACAACATTCTGGCGCGGGGGTTTGAGGCAGCAGGAGGCGTGATTCGGATTAATGCCTTTCGGCTTCAGGATATTGGGCAGCGCCCCGATGCCTTTGCCACGAATGATATTTCGACGGCATCCTTTTTTGATGTGGATGGGCTGACTGTTGTGAACGCGGTCAATATTTTTCCGTCTTTCCGGGTTGACCCACTGCCAGAGCGCGCCGAAGTTCCCACAATTGCCGAAGGCTGTGATCCACGGGTGCGGCAGGAATCCAGTCAGTTTGTAGTAAGTGGGCGGGGTGGATTGCCGCCCAATGCGGCAGATGGCTTAAATCAGAATGCCCTGGTCGATTCCCGTTCTGCGATCGCAACCAACCGTCAGGGCATAGAGCCTTCTGAAACTCTAGCGATCGCCCCGGCTCGTGGCTGGATTCGTAACCCCAATGGCAGCATTCGTCTGGTTGCTCAGGCGATGAACCCGTCCGCGATCGCCCCTGTTCTGTGGTACAGCGCCCCTTGTTATGCACCCTAACCGTTTACTGTCCATTCCCCTCTCCCCGTTTCCTTACTGGGTTAGTCTCATTCTGCTGACTCTAAGTGCTTTACCCGCCAGCGCCCAAGGTCAATCTGCGGGTCAGCTTTCTGCTCAAGCGCCCCGTCCACCCAGTTCTCTGACGGCTCCAGCCCGAATCAATCCACCGCCCTCGCTGCAACCGCTGCCCGATGTGGTGCCGCCTGTGCCGGTCACGCCGGATGCCCCGCCCCCGTTAAACACCCTGCCACTGCCCCAACCCACTCCTAGCGACCGCACGCTTGAACTTCCTCAAAATATTACGGTGAAGCAGTTTAGGGTCGAGGATTCACAGGTTTTCAGTCAGGCAGAGATTGACAAAGTGACGAAAGACTTTTTGGCTCCCCGTTCCCTGTCTTTTGCCGAATTATTACAAGCAGCCGATGCGATCGCCCGGTTGTATCTGGAGCGGGGATATGTGATTACAGGCGCATACATTCCCTCTGATCGAGAGATTGCCGCCACCAATGCCATCGTTCCAGTGAAAGTGATTGGCGATCGCGTCGATGCCAAAGATATCCGTGTTCAATTTGTGCAGCCCAACGTAGTCAAAGATGAGAAATCTGCCATCACGCGCACCGAATATCTAGCAGCAAAACGGCACAAACTCCGAGCCGACTATATTCGCAGTCGTATCGCTCTAGCGACGGGTGCTCCACTGAATCGCCTAAAACTTCTAGAAGCCTTGCAATTGCTCAAGCTAAATCCCTTGATTCAGGATGTGCGGGCAAAACTCTACCCCGGCACCAGCCCCGGTCAGAGTTTTCTGGATGTGGATGTGGTTGAAGCCAGGAGTTTTCACGCCAGTGCCTTGTTGGACAATGGGCGATCGCCCAGTATTGGCTCCTTTCGTCGTCAATTTCTGATTAACGAAGCGAATCTCACCGGATTGGGAGATAGTTTGCTCGTTTCCTATGCCAACACGACGGGCAGTCACGCGGGAGATTTGAGTTATACCCTGCCGATCAATCCTCGCAATGGCACCCTTGCCTTAAATTTTGGCACCGCCGCCAGCACCATCATTGAGGAACCGTTTGATATTCTGGACATCCGGTCTCGCTCTCGCTATTTGGAACTGAGTTATCGTCAGCCGTTGCTGCAATCGCCGACCCGCGAACTTGCCATCGGGTTAACCCTGAGTCGTCAGTTCACTCGCGCCACGCTGGTGGATGGCGAAATCCCGTTTCCGGTGCCCGGTTCAGATTTTGAAGGCATCACTCGGATTACTGCCCTCCGCTTCTTTCAAGACTGGCAAAGCAACCGCGATCGCTCCATTTTGGCACTGCGATCGCAATTTAGCTTCGGGCTACCGATTTTTAACGCCACCCAAAACGAAGCACCCCCCGATGCTCGCTTTGTGTCATGGCGGGGGCAGGCTCAATGGCTGAGGTTGCTTGCGCCCGATACCCTGCTGCTGGTGCGAGGAGATATCCAACTGGCAGACCGCGCCCTGGTGCCCGTTGAACAATTTGGCTTGGGTGGCATTGCCACGGTGCGCGGGTATCGCCAAGATGCCGTGCTTGGAGACAGCGGTGTTTTGGGTTCAGCCGAGGTGCGTATCCCGGTGCTGCGAGTTCCAGAGGTGGGTGGCTTGCTGCAAATTGCGCCATTTGTCGATGTGGGTACGGTTTGGAATCGCTCTGGCTTCGAGAATCCTGACCCGCAAACTCTGGCATCGGTGGGATTGGGACTCCGCTTGCAGGTTGGGAGCCAACTGACCGCCCGGTTTGATTGGGGGATTCCGCTCGTCTCGATCGACAGCACACGAGATACCTGGCAAGAACGCGGACTTTATTTCTCTTTAATTTACACGCCCTTTTAATCAGGAAAACGGATGAAGAAATCAGTTGTCAAACCCCTTGCCAAAGCTGAACCCTTCAAAATTAGAGGTAAGAAATGGCTGCGGCTGCCCCGGCTCGTCACTTTGTTTGCGATCGCCTTAACTTTAACTTTGATCGGTGTGATTCGTCTGCCAGTGTTGGCAACAGTCCCCAATGGATCTCAACCCGTTGCTGCGTCTACTGCAACATCACCGTCCGATCCATTCCAACTCTATGAACAGGGAAAATTTGAAGATGCCCGTAAACTCTGGGAAAAAGCCGCTGATGCCGCAGTTCAAACGGGCGATCGCATCACCGAACTGCGAAACCGGATCAATCAAGCCCAAGCCCTAAAATCGCTGGGTGCTTATCTCCGTGCCGAACAGGTCTTAAAAACAGCCCTTGCCCAAATTGACAGCATTCAACCCGATCAACAATCTGGAAAGCCAGTGCTATTGGAATTGAAGGCAACATTGCTGCGATCGCTAGGAGATGTGTATCAGGCGAAAGGTGACCTTGACAATGCCCACCTAATCCTCAATCAAAGCCTGGAAATCGCAACTAAACTCAACCTGCGAGATGCTATCAGTGCGGCTTATTTTAGTTTAGGCATGACCGAGCGCTCAGAGATCATTCGGAACATCCCTGGGTTGCTTACCATCACGCTTACAACGGCTGAACAGGATATAGCAGAACAGATAAAAGTAGTGCTTGATGTGTTGCAAGATGACCCATCACTGACTCCCCCAACGATTGCTTCTCAACCCAAGAAAGTGAGGCTTGCCAAAGTTTTTAATGCCTTTCAACAAACAACTCAATTCACCAGGGATTCAGCAATTCTGATTCAAGCAGAACTCAATCAATTCAGTCTGCTAGTGAATCTTTTACCCCAATTAGATCGCTACTTAACCACTGTATTGATCGCAACGGGCAAGAAACTGACTGATAACAATGCTGACTATTTCCTGACTCACTATCTCAATGATCAGTCACTTGAAAAAGACCTCAGCCCCCTGCTTCCCGCCTTTCCTGTGTCTCGCCGAGGTTCTGATATACCAGAGCAAGTTGAGCCAGGTTTAGAGATCAGAGAACTCGCTCAACTTCAGTCTAGAATTGCCACACTCACTGATTTCACCATCCAAGGATTGAGCCAGATTTCTGATCGAATTGCCCAACTGCCAGACACTTCAGAAACGGTGGAAAGTCGCATTCACTATGCTCAAACCCTATTGCGTCTGAAGCAGGTTGCTGATGAGTCTGACCGGGTGGATATCCAATTGCGATCGCACCTCAAAGCGATCTTGGGGAAGGTTCAGGAAATTTATGCCGCCCCTGCATACCAGCAACAACTTCCTCCACGATCAACGATCGACCCAGTGTTTAGAAAAGTCACTAGAGAATTCCAAACGCCTCAACGATCGCTGTTTCTGACCCAAAACACGCGCTCACTATTGCAATCCCAGGTGAAGGGTTCTCTGCAACAAGCGACTCAAATATTGACTCCCGCGATCGCCACAGCGCACACTCTCAAAAACGACCGGATAGAAGCGGCTGCCGGGGTTTTGTTAGCCGATGTGTATGGTCTCTCTGCCGACTTGAACCACACTTCCAGTCAATGGGCGGCAGTCGAAACGCTTTCTCAACGAGCAATGCAGTTGATTCAGGCGGAAGATGCTCCCGATCTCGTTCTTCGGGTGCAACAACAGTATGCGCGATCGCTGATTAAACAATCAAAAACCAGTGCTGCCCAAGCCGCCTGTCGGGTTGCGGCAACCACGCTTCAGGCAAATCGCAGCAACTTAATTGCGATTGACCAAGATGTCCAGTACTCCTTCTTGGAAAGCGTTGATCCGTTCTATCGCGAATGTGTGACGACCCTGCTACCCACAGGCTCGGAGGTAAGGATTCAGGACAATTTGAAAGATGCCCGCAACCTAATCGAAGCCCTCCAACTCGCAGAATTAGATAACTTTTTTCGGGAAAGCTGCATCGAGGGGCGCAAAACAGGCATTGATACCCTAGTGGAGGATCAAAAAAACCTGAATACTGCCGTCATCTATCCCATTTTGTTATCCAAACGCCAAGTTGGGGTGATTGCCAAGCTTCCCAATGTAAAAGAACTCCAGTATTACGCCTCAGAGTCCTTAAATCAGGATATCGAGAAAGTCCTCTTCCAGCTAAGTACCCAGATTACAGATATTAACAAAAGTAGTAATTCTCAAACTCAAGCGCTTTCTAAAACCGTGTATGACTGGCTGATTGCGCCGCTGCGGCATCAACTGAAGAGCATTGATACCTTAGTCTTTGTGCCAGATGCCGCGTTTCGGAATGTGCCGATGGCGGCTTTGTATGATGGTCAACGCTATTTGATTGATGATTTTGCGATCGCCCTGAGTCCAGGATTGCAACTCACGAACCCGCAAACGAATGACCAACCCATCCTGAGGGCGATCGGCGCAGGACTGATAGACATACCTGACAAATACAAACTGGGTAAGTTTCCCAAAGAGTTGGTTGACCAAGAATTTAATTCGATGAAAAAGGCAGGAATTCTGAGCCAGGAACCCTTATTAGAAGACGCATTTACTAGCCTAGAGTTAGCCAATCAGCTAGAAAAAAGTTCGTTTAATGTGGTGCATCTTTCGACCCATGCCAGATTTAGTTCACAGAAAGATAAAACCTATATTTTGATGGCAAACGGGCGGGTGAATGTGGATGAATTTAGCGCCGTTTTACGCAAACGAATTCAACAAAAGGGTGCCATTGAGTTGTTAGTGCTTAGCGCTTGCCAGACCGCCAGTGGTGATAATCGGGCAGCGTTGGGGCTTGCAGGCATTGCCATCAAATCCGGTGCGCGCAGCACCCTCGCCACTCTCTGGACAGTCAACGCGCAACCCACAGCCGATTTTCTGGAGTCCTTTTATCAAGAATATGTAAACAGCGCCACCAGAACCGCCAAACAAACAAAAGCCAAAGCGCTGCAAGCGGCTCAAATTCAGCTTAAACAGAAAACAAACGATCCCCGCATTTGGGCTGCTTACGTAATGGTGGGCAATTGGCTTTAGAGGCTGCTTGAGCAACCTCTGGCTCCCCTCGTTCTTATCGCACTTATCGCACTATTGGCTGTCGGGCAATTTCCTCTAATTTTGCTTGATTCTGGGGCGCTAAATCAAGCTTGGCTTGCGTGAGTAAACTGACCCAGGCGTTAGCGATCGCTGCATCTTGAGGATTGGCGCGACGGGCTAATCCCACTTCCGTTAGGGCATCAAACCAAAACCCATTTTCTGCAAACAGCGCGGCTTTTTGGGGCGAGGAAAGCGTACTCAGTTTGGATCGAATCGCTGCCGGCGTTTCAACTCGCTGCACCCACCCCCACACCGAAACTGCCGGAGTGCTACATGGCAACTGCAAAGTCCAGCGGTAGGATTGATTCACCTGCAAGGGTGGGGCGGTGGGCGGCATCCGGATACTCATAATGCCGCTAGATTGGGGCAGGGTTCGGGTGATTGTATAGATCTCTCGTCCTTGCTTATCTTGCAAACTAAACTGGGCTGAGAACTTATCCGCGCTGGTGTATGGCACATAAAACCAGAAGGTGGGACGCGCTGCAATGGTTTGTCCCTCAACACTTTGATCGGTTTTTGGCACTAGCGCTGTTAAAGGCAACTCGGCTACTGGACAATCTGATTTGCCGCCACCGCCCCATACAGTTCCACCCTGTTCGCGTGCTTTTGAGAAAGAGTAGCGAAGTTCAGGTGCCCAATTTTCAGGTTGAGCGGTTAGGGATGGTGACAGGCTGAGAAAACTAACCAGGTTGACAGAGGTGGCGATCGCCAGCAGTGAAAAGGATAGGGGGCGTTTCATTAAAGGTCTCCTTAATACGGTTTTACAGTTTTGTTGAGTGTCGTTGCTGAAGATAAAATCGATAAGTGACGACGATTCCGCCCGTGGCAGTCAGGGCTATCCAGGGCGGAATATAAGGAATCCAGCCACCTTGAGTGAAAATGCCAAGGCAAACAACCCAGAGGCTGAGTGAAATTGCCATGAATCCAACGGTGCGATAAAGCAGAGAGTGTAGTTGTAAAACTAAAAATCCCCCGATTACTGCCCACCCTCCAATCCAAAGGATTTCAACCCACCCCGACCAGACCCAAATCAGAGGGCGATTATCCAATACCGCACTGAGAACCTGGCTAACTTTTTGAGCCTGGATAAACACACCCGGCACCGCAGAAGAGTCAGTCTGGCTGTAGGGTGTTAAATGTTTATCAGGTGTTTTTTGATGAGTTACGCCAATTAAAACAATTCGATCTTTAATCGCTAAGGGTTGTTGGTCTTTTAGAACATCGGTTAGAGAAATAGGGCGCACGTTCTGCGATCGGTAGTTCAGCAAAATCTGATCGCCAACCAGCAAATCACTGACTTGCTGATATCCTGCTTGAGGTGCGCTCAACCCTTTCAAGCGGGTTGAACCAAGCTGCAACTCATTTTCAGCAGTCATTTTGGGTTGAATGCCTTTAGCTGCTAGATACCGTAGTGCCAGTTGCAAGCTAAACGAATAGTTGGGTGGGCACACTGAATTGGGTTCCTGAAAAATCCGCAGGAGTTGGCGACGAATTACACCATCGGGGTCTTTGGGAATATCGCTAAAGCCAATGCGATCGCCTGTGATTCCTTGGGGCGGTGCAATTCCGTTGGGGTCAAATTTGCTGCTAGGAGATTTGCAAATACCAATCAAATTGGGCATTTGCTGCAAGACTTGCACGACATCAGTAGGAACGCCTTTGGCATCGCGATAGAGATCCAACCCAATCACACGAGGTTGATATTTATTTAAAATTTTCAGCAATCGCACCAGGGAAGTATCCGAAAGAGATTTATCGCCCAATGCTTCTTTGCGTTCTTTTTGAGCTTCAACGTCTTGATCGGTGATTTCGACTACCAAAATCCGATTGTCGGGAGGTTCGGGTTGGATCAGCGATCGCACCTGCAACATCTGGTCATATGCCTTCAGTTCCCAGGCTTGCAACAGTCCCAAATGGCGCACTCCAACGACGCTTGCCATCATGGATGCGCTGATCAATATAGTGCTAACGATAGAACGGCGGCTTCTTTGATTGCTTCTGTTTTCATTCTCCGACTTGCCGCCAGTCTGACTTGACCTCGCTCCGATCAAGTCATGCCAAGTGGGGGGAATTTCGGCGGGGTGTTGGTAGATGACGGGAAGCCAGGTGGCATAGGGGAACTCATCTTCCAACGCTTCCAGGCGCTCTCGTGCGGTGCGAATGGATAAATAGAGCGATTCTCCTTGGGAAAAGCTTGTCAAGAAATACTTGAGAAAGGCTTGGGCAACCCGATCGGGAACTGGTTCTCGCATGAAAATGGTTTGGGGAATTTGCAGATCTGCCAGATCCCGTGCTAGTCCCAACCCCTGACAGGAGTTGAAGATTGCTAGTTTCAAGCCAGATTCCACCGCTTTTCTCAAGGCATACTTCAGTTCCGCGATCGTCAGACTGTCGGTTTGGTTGATATAGATCCGTCCCTGCCCGTCTTGGCTATCACTATGTCCGGCAAAAAAAAGAATATCCCAGGGCTTTTCCCACAAGCGATCGGTGAGTTCTTGGCGTTTGGGTTCTACCAAAAAGGTGACTTCGGCATCTGGCAATTGTTGCAGCAGCGTGCGATCGCCGGTTGTGTCAATGCCGTTGCTGTCTCCTAAAATTGCCAGGATATTGACCTTTGTTTTGGCGAGGGAGTGGGGCGATCGCGATTTAAACACGGGCGAACTTAACCCAATTTCCGCTTTGGGATATCGTTCCAATACCTCCCAAAGATGCCAGGGAAGATACTGCAAGTCGGGATTATTGGTTTGCAGCAACACCCGAATCTCGTCCGTCGGCGATAGGGTTTCTCGCCAAGTGTCTTCAATCGGGCGAAACCCATCAGAGCGCAACCAGGTGTTGAACCGTGCCCGTAAAATTTGAGCCGCATTATGACAGTCTTCTTTGAGGGAGAGAGGGGTGACCTTGCGAACCGAGATGCGCGTGCGGACTCCCCAATTGTTATAGCTCGACTGCCAGCGGCTATAGTACAAAGGCATCTGCGGTAGTGCAGGCAGATTCCCTGTTTCTGCAACATTCGGATGAAGACCCGGTTCACCAATCTGAACCGTGACCGGGAATCCCTGCTCAAAACTCCCCTCGCCAATGCTGAGAATAACTAGTTTACTCACCCACGTTTCTCCCTGCACTTTGAAACGAATTTCCCTTGGGAACCTATCACTCTGACCCACATACTTTATGCAAGATTTAGGTTTAAATCAGCATCGCAGAATATTAGTCAAACAAAACAGGTTGACTGACGGGCAAAGCTTTTGAGCATTATCCACAATTATCATGAGTCATGCGAGCTGAGCAGTCGTTTCGTGCCACTGCTCATGCATTAGGCAGGCTAATACCAATTTGAAATTGAAACGCGACAGATGATCTGCTGGAAGCGGCAATGTTTCTTTGTCTTGCAACTCAAAATATCTCCTACGGAGACGCTACGCGAACAAAATTCAAAATTCAAAACGGTATAACTTGCCAAAGCCAATCAGCCCTCTGTTGAATCAAGTGCGAGTCCGATCGCGTAAGTTGGATAGAGAGTCTGTTGAGCAAGTAGTGTAGTGACGGTTATGCGGCTTATCCTAGTTTTTCCAGTGGTTTCAGCGGTGTTGATAGGTTTAGTGCCAGCGGTTGGGGTGGCGCAAACGTCCCCAGCGCTCAATCGGGCAAAGCAGGGAATGGTCGTGTCAGCTAATCCTTTGGCGAGTCGGGCGGGGTTGGCAATGTTGCAGCAAGGCGGCAATGCCGTGGATGCAGCCGTGGCGACGACGTTTGCCATTTCTGTGGTGGAGCCATACTCAGCGGGAATTGGCGGCGGCGGCTTTTTGCTGCTGCGAGTGGGCAACACTGGCGAGATCAAAGCGCTCGATTTTCGGGAACGGGCACCTTTGGCGGCGACGGCAAAAATGTATTTGGATGCGTCGGGCAAGGTGCGCCCTAAAGCCAGTACGGAAGGCTATCTGGCGGTGGGGGTGCCGGGAACGGTGGCGGGATTAGCGGCAGTGCATCGCCAGTATGGTAAGTTGCCCTGGAAAACCGTGGTGCAACCCGCGATCGCCTTAGCAAAAACGGGCTTTGTGGTCACGCCCAAACTATCTGCCGCGATATCCAGTCATCCCACCCTGCAAAACAATTTGGCAATTCGGCAAATCTTTCTGCCCCAAGGCAAGCCGCCGGAGATGGGTGAGACGCTGATTCAAACCGATTTGGCAAAGACCTTAAGCGCGATCGCCCAAGAGCCACGTAGCTTTTACACGGGCAGCATTGCTAGCGCGATCGCCCGTGATATGGCAGCCAATGGCGGCATCATCACCCCACAAGATTTGCAGCAATATCGCCCAATTTGGCGCGATCCCGTTTGCGGCAATTTTCAAACCACTCTTAAAACCGTGCGGGTCTGCTCCATGCCGCCGCCATCGTCCGGGGGAGTCCATCTGCTGCAAATGCTGAACTTGCTCAGTGGCACTATGGGCGGCTCTAGTCTCAAAACCCTGGGCTGGCATCACCCCGATGCGCTGCACTGGATGGTCGAAAGTATGCGGATTGCCTATGCCGATCGCGCTCAATTTCTCGGCGATCCAGATTTTGTTAAAGTGCCCGTGGCGGCTCTAATCAGTCCTGCTTATGCCGAGAAGCGCCGCGTAGAAATTGACCCAGGAAAAGCGCGACCCTCAAGCCAAGTGAAACCTGCCGATCCCGCCTTGCTCAAACGTCTGGCGGGCAAAGAATCGGCAGACACCAGCCATTTGAGCGTCGTCGATCAAGCGGGTAACGCCGTCAGCCTGACTTTCACCGTGAATTTAGGGTTTGGCGCGCGGGTGGTTGCGGCTGGAACGGGCGTTATTTTGAACAACGAAATGGATGATTTTGCGATCGCGCCCAACACTCCCAACGCTTTTGGATTAGTCGGCGGCACCGCAAACGCGATCGCCCCTCGCAAAACGCCCCTCTCCAGCATGACTCCCACCATCGTCACGGAAAATGAGCAGATCCGTTTGGTGGCGGGGGCACCGGGCGGCAGCACGATCATCACGACTGTTTTGCAGATTGTGCTGAATGTATTGGTGTATGACATGGATGCCCGTGGTGCAGTGGCGGCTTCTCGGCTGCATCATCAATGGCTACCAGATAAACTAATGGTGGAAAAAAATGGGTTTGATCCGCTGACCTTGGCAGAGTTGCGTCGTCGCGGACATCAAATTGAGGAGCGATCGGGCTGGGGCAATGCCACCATTATTCTCCGCAATAGCGATGGTTGGCTAGAAGGAGCCGCCGATCCACGGGGGGAAGGCGCAGCGGCAGGCTTTTAGATTAATCGACAACCTTGAGTAAGCCCACCCGCAGGCGATCGAACACTCGATTAATCAATAGTTTTTCTTGAGCGCTCAGATTGCTCAACGCCAACAGCGAATACTGATCCACACGGGTAATTTGACGTGTATTTAGAATTCGTTCGACAATCTGTTCAAGAGGCATTGCGTTTAAAGTGGGGGCGCTCATGGCAAATACTCAACGAGGGACTTCAACACCTCCGAGTATCCTCTGATCTCACTCTCTGGCAAGTGACAAATACCCTTGCTGAGGTGTGATTATTTCTGCTTCTCCAAGTGATTAAAATCACGCAACCTTACGCAATGTGCGACTTTCCTAAAATGACTGCAAAGACTGCCCTCACCCTAACCCTCTCCCAATGGGAGAGGGAACCGGAAATGTCCGAAAGCCCATCTCCTCAGGGAGAGGGGTTTGGGGTGAGGGCGATTAGTTGCACATCGCGTGACTAAAGAAGTTCCATGAATTCA
>JBGTAZ010000314.1:0-15123 GCA_041749615.1 Leptolyngbyaceae cyanobacterium
AACAAGGTCATCAGTGGAGCTAATTTGCGGTGATCCGCGCGATTTTTTAGGGCAGTGTCTTTGTCGTCAGCCAGTCGTCCTTGCCATCCAGCATAGGCAACATAGCTACCCAAAACCACCACCACAATGCCCATCATGGCAGGATGCCCCCAATGCACAATTGGCTCAGGCACGCCCAAACTGCCAAACCAATCGGCGATCGGCTGAAGTAGATTACTTAAATTGGTTCCCAGAGTCATAGTTTTACAGAGTCTAATTTGCAGAAGGATCAGAATTTTGCGGGCAGACTGAAACAGAACCGTGTTTCAGCATTACTTTCACTCATCCTATGAGGTCGAGGACATGAAAGATCGTTGCAAATACGACAAATTTATTGCATTGGTTCTGCACACTTGAGTATGCTGACATCGACTGGTTTCGATTGCGACAAGGTTAATGGGATTCTTGAAACGATTTTTTAGACAGATTCGAGAAGCTTTCAAAGATGAAAACTTTATCCATCATTTGGAGCAATTTGAGACGTTTGTTTCTAAGTTTTTGTCGATCGCCATGGTGTTGGTGATTTTGGTTTCCCTTTATGACTTTTGTATTTTCTTAGTCCGCGATTTTCTGATTCCAGAACTGCTTGCACCTGATATTGCAAATTTTGGGGCTAGTTTATTTGCAGTTTTTGGGTTATTTCTCAACATTCTGATTGCGCTAGAAATTTTAGAAAATATCACTGCCTATCTCAAAAAACATGTGATTCAGGTTGAGCTAGTGATTGTGACCTCCTTAATTGCGGTGGCACGAAAAATCATTATTCTCGACCTAGAAAAGAAAAGCGCAATGGATTTAATTGCGTTGGCGATCGCAATTTTTGCGCTATCTGGCAGCTATTGGCTGATTCGCACCGTCAACCGCAAGTAAAAGGTCAAGATACTAGAGTCAGCACCGCCGCAGGGTAGATTGAGCGATCGCGCTGGGTTGATCTATCGGCGATCTAGGTTGAGCAAATTGACTCGGCAATATCGGTGTAAGGTCTTTAAACAAGCGATGCGATCGCTTTAACCCATAATCCATCGGGCTACCGCTATAAAGCGGGACAAAGCTGGGTTGGTCAAACAAGATTCTGCCTAGTTGTAGAACAACCCTTGCGACAGGCGCGAGGGCAAGTATCGTTTCCTTATCACCAAACAAGAGAACGATGAAATTCACGATAGGGGAACGCGCTCAAAAAGTCTTCCAAGCTGTTACCTGCCAAGGACATCAAACCATTCGAGCCATCGCTAAAGCGACGGGGTTTTCCAAAAGTAGCGTCCATCGCCATCAACAGGCAATCGCCCGTCGCCATCAGCATCCAGAGTCAGGGTTGTGGGCAAGTTCAGAGGGGGCAGAGTGTTTAAAACGGTTGGTCATTGCCAGCATTTTTGTGTTTTGTTTCAAACGTGGAGTCGGCTGTGAAAGCCTCAGTGAGTTTTTCCGCCTGCTGCGTTTGGAACAGCAGGTTGGGGTGTCTGTGGCTTCATTGCGGAAAATTCGCTCACAGATGGAAGCGCAAATTCTAGAGTATCAGCGTCTACAGCACTCTCAGTTGGCTCAATCTCTAACTCCCATTGAGATCTGTGCCAGTGTGGACGAGACCTTTTTCGACCAGGTGGTGCTGGTGATGCTGGACTTAGCGAGTGGATTCATTCTGGTGGAGGAGATTGCCCAAGACTGTCGATACCAAACCTGGCAACAGCTTGTGCAGAAGGCGTTGAGCGACTTGGGGCTGAAGGTGCGCTACTGTGTCAGTGACCGTGCCAAAGCTTTAGTCAAACTGTCCCTCAGTGATATGGGATGCCCGAGTATTGCGGATCTGTTTCACGCTCTGCGGGAGTTATCGCAGGGGATAGGTCGTGAACTCTCAGAGCGATTGTTTCGTGTAAATCGGCGGCTCCACGAGTTAGCCCAGACCCCGAACCACACTGAACTCAAGCTAGATCTGCAAGCCCAACAAACGGCTTTACAGACGGCTCAACACCAGTACCACTCAATTTTGCATCAACTGACGACCACCCTGCATCCGGTTGCCATGTGGTTGGGCACTCCTCAGACAAGCGCCCAAGTTGCAGCCCAGCTTCAGGAGCAGACCCAAGCCCTGAAAACTCTGAAACAGACCCATCAATTATCTGACAGACCCGGTAGTATCTCCAAGTTTGAGCGGCAACTGCACGATTTGAGTGCCATCGTTGACCTCTGGTGGGATTGGGTCAGGCAAAGCTTGCAGGCACAAACCTGTGAACCACCCATGGACGATTGGGTGACTCACCAGCTTTTGCCGAGCTTCTACTGGCAACATCAGAGCGTTCGCACCACAAACCCAACCCTCAAAGCGTCTTACCAAAGGGCTGCCCAACAGGCACAACTCGCCTTGCTGTGCCATCCCATCACCATCGCAATGTCCTCAACACAATTGACCCAGTGGCAGGACTGGGCAACTTGGATGGTGACGAAATTCCAGCGCGCCTCTTCTGCTGTAGAAGGACGCAACGGGTACCTCAGCCAAATCCATCACAATCGTCGAGGCTTATCGTCACGGCGTTTACGGGTGATGACCACCCTTCACAACTTCCACCTCAAACGCGCCGATGGTTCCACAGCCGCTGAACGTCTCTTTGGCAAACCCTCTACTGACCTTTTCGAGTGGCTGATCCAACAGATACCAGACCTCCCGCAAGCGCGACGGAGTAAAGCTGCTGCCAAAGCTAGAACCCCTTTCCTACCGAGTGTCCCGGCTTAAAGTGGTAGCCTCCATCGTTATGCAGTCGTTAGCGAATCAGTAATGCTACTTATCTCCAATACAGTTACAATTCCTGCCAACGAAATCGAAATCAGCGCTGTGCGATCGCAAGGAGCAGGTGGGCAAAATGTGAACAAAGTGTCAACAGCGATTCACTTACGGTTTGACATCCCCGCCTCTTCCCTCCCCGATCGCTACAAAGAGTGTCTATTGCAGCTAAACGATCAGCGCATTACGAAAGATGGCGTTGTGGTGATTAAGGCTCAGGAGCATCGCAGCCAAGAACAGAACCGTGAAGAAGCGCTGAAAAGACTGCGAGACTTAATTAAAAGCGCAGTGATCGTGCCCAAAAAGCGCAAACTCAGCAAGCCCACCCGTAGTTCTCAGAAAAAGCGCCTCGATCGCAAAACAAAACGGGGCGACATTAAAGCCTCAAGAGGAAACATTACGGGCAAGGATATTTTGTAATTCTCTGAACTCCGACCTCCGACCTCCACACTACACCCACACTTCTTCCGTTCTAGAAGGTGGAATTTGGGCGCGAAACTCTTGCTTATACTTCTCAAAATCCCAGGTTTCTAAAAATTTCTGTGCAGCGGCTTGTCCTGCTTCATAGAGTGCGGTTTTTTCGGTCGATGTCAGGTGAAACTGCGTTGTTTGAATGCCCATTGTGGGAATTGGGATGGTGCGGACGAAGCTTTCTGTATCGATGTAGCGAGCGTCATGGGCTTCCATCATGGTGGAAAACATTGCTTTCAACATCGAAACGGGACCCTTAATCACATGGGGTTTATCTTGATCGGGATCGACCAATCGCAGCCCAAAGGTTGGCCACGCTGGGTTTGCGTCTCCGCTGTCAAATAGCCACACCGGATAATTGCTCAACACGCCCCCATCCACGATGTAGTTGATAGCACCCACCTTATCTTTCAACTGCACGGGTTCAAAAAAGAAGGGGAGGCTCATACTCATCCGCACTGCCGCTGCCACTTCTAACTCATCAGGATTCACGCCGTAATGTTGAATGTCTCTAGGCAGCACCAGCATTCTGCCACGGGTCAAATCGCTGGCAATCACCTGTAACTTATAGCGGTAGCGGGGAGTATTTTTGTTTTGTGGCATGACTAGATCGCCAAAAGTACGAACTCCCTTTTTTGCCAGCAACTCCCGCAGCCAGTTTTCAAAGAATTTGCCTTCATAAATCCCTTTTTCGGTGATCAAACTCAGCATGGAGCCAACCAGGGGAATTTCGTCTTCCCAGCCTTTATCCATAAACTCAGCAAAGTCTTGAGCCTCCAAAATTTCTTTGAGTTCGGCGGCGTTATACCCGGCTGCGACGAGAGCAGTGACGATCGCCCCGGCTGAAGTGCCTGCCAAATTTTCGAGGGTATAGCCTTCGGCTTCCAGCACCGACAATGCTCCAACTAAGCCAATCCCTTTGACTCCGCCGCCTTCAAATACCGCATCAATTTTTTTGGGAGCGTCTAATTTCTTGGCAGTATCTATCATGATTCGGCACCTGAAACGCAATATTGTTTGGCACTTTAGTAAAACACAAGAATTCTGAGAACAGCTACTTTTTGTAGAAAAGTTAGACTATTTTTCACAAGCCGTCGGTTCTGGGTTCCCCCTGTTGTGACTGCTGCCATTGACGCTGGCGTTCTGCTTGACGTTGGCGCTTTTCGGGCGTAAGTTGCTCGGCACAATGGGGACAGCAAATGCCGTCATCATAGTCGGGTGAGGCTTTGTCGGCTTCAGAAATGGGATGTCCACAACTGCGGCAGAGGTCGTAAGTTCCGGGTTCTAGCCCGTGAGTGATTGAAACGCGATCGTCAAATACAAAGCATTCTCCTTGCCACAGGCTCGTATCCTTTGGCACCTCTTCCAGATATTTCAGAATCCCGCCTTGGAGATGATAGACCTGCTGAAAGCCTTGGCTAAGCAGGTATGCTGATGCTTTTTCACAGCGAATTCCGCCCGTGCAAAACATGGCGATTTTTTGATGTTGCGCCGGATCAAACTGCCGCACGTAGTCTGGAAATTCTCGAAAGGAAGTAGTTTGAGGATTAATCGCTCGTTGAAACGTGCCGATACTCACTTCGTAATCATTGCGGGTGTCAATCACCATCACCTCTGGGTCGGCAATCAGCGCGTTCCAGTCCTCTGGGGAAACGTAAGTGCCCACCTGCACAGCCGGATTCGCTTCTGGTTTACCCAAAGTGACAATTTCGCGTTTCAGCTTCACTTTCATTCGTTCAAACGGCGGCATTTCAGCCACAGATTCTTTATGCTGCAAGTCTGCCAGTCGTGGGTCAGATTTGAGCCATGCCAGCACGGTCTCGATCGCCTGCCGAGAACCCGCGATCGTGCCATTGATCCCTTCTTCTGCCAGCAAAATCGTACCTTTAATCCCCTGCGCCTGACAACAGCCCAGCAGCCTGGGTCGGATTGCCACACAATCCGGCAGCAGCACAAATTTGTAGAATGCGGCAACAACCCAATTCATCGGCTTTTCATTCAAGCACCTATCTTCTAAGATAAGACCTTCTCGATACAATGAATGATTACCTCGATCATCACTATGAGTCCGCTTTCTGAGCAATTCTCCACCGATTCTACCCATTCTTTTCAGCCATCGCAGATTGTGTGTTTAGAGCATGACTCTAGCCGTTTGTATGCCGAGGTTGTGCAAGTGGCTGAGCCGCGTCAGGTGTGTTGGGTGCGTCCATTAGCGTTAATTACGGGAGATCCGGCGATCGCAGTGGAATCACTTTTAGGTGAACTGCATGATCTACGCCAGGGATCAGATTTATTGCTGCCGATCTCTCTGTTTCGATTGGCGATTGATACAGAAGTGATGCCCGTGTTGGCGCAATTGTATTCCGATCATCCGGCGGCTATCCGCAAAACAGGACAGACAAACCATCAGCATCTCAGCCAATTTGTTCGGCAGGTTTGTTTGGCTCATCGATCGCTATTTGTCGCTCCTTCCGCCTAAAACATATACTCCAAAGACACGCCAAACCGAGTATCTTTTTTGTACCGCGAGTTTTGCTTCTCGATATCCGTTGAAAGCCGCACCTGTTTCGTCAGCGCATAGCCAAACGATAGCGTGAGTACCCCAACTTCCTCATATTGACCGGGATCAACCCACGTCAGCATAAACGACAAGTCTGCCGCGCCGGTGCGGGAAGGCACTGCCTGCACCCGAAACCCCACATTTAAGCCATCGGTGCTATATCGCGGGGATTCTACATAGCGATAGCCCAAGACGGGGGCGATGTTAAAGTAGCCGCCCAACGGCAGCAGATAATAGCGCAGATCGGCTCCACCCGCTTTGCGATCGCCGTTGAAACTAGCGATATAGTTGCCGCTGAGCGTCAGGCTGGTTTTGCCAATAAAAATATCTTCTACGCCGACATTCCAGCCGACGGCATCATTGGTGCTAGGAAAGTAGGACAGCCCTAAGCGCACACGAGTCCGAAAGCTCGGATCGCGTTTAATGTCTTCTAGGACGTTGGGCGTTTGTTTTTCCCATTTATCCAGGACTGGGCTAGCATCCGCAGGTCTGACAGGTGCGGCACCATCGGTCGCAGGCTCAGCTTGGGCAAGATCGCTGGCAGCATGAGACACCTGAAAAAGCGATCGCGCTGGCAACCTGTCCTCTGGTTTAACCTCTTTAACCTCAGAATCTTTGACCTCAGAATCTTTAACCTCAGAATTGAGGGTGTTTTGGGGATCAAGCGTGTTCAAGTCCTGAAGCGACTCATCCTCAAATGGCTGGCTAAAAACGTTTTCTGATGAGGGTTGCAGGTCTTCTTTTAATGAAAGCAAGCGACTAGAAGTAGGATTTGCCTGGGCAGTTCCAGCTAAGCCGAACATCCCAATCGCTAGGCAAACGGAAGACGAGATCAAACGTGATCGAAATTGGGGCGATCGCCTTCTCTGACTGTTCATACAAAAAACTCTCCTCAGACCTAAAACACACACTGTCAACACAATGCCACAAAAACAAAACTCTGCACCTGAAAAAATTGCAGATGCAGAGTTTTAACTGTCAAACAGAGAATACTACGTTCTAGCGCACCACACCATGAGTATGAGCAACATCAATGGGTTTCATAAAATACAGCTTCAAGAACTGCCAGCCATTTGCCAAGTAGTAGGGCACTTTTTGAACTAGTTGCAGCGGTTTTGGCGTATTGGAACGGGCAATTTGCGATAGCTTTTCGTTATTGCCCACACAAATTTCCAGGCGATCGTAGAACTCTGGGTTTGCCACGTCTAACATGACTGGAAAGACTCGTGCCGCCGTCTCGTTTGTCTTTTCAATCACGCCCTTGTCATACTCCCGCGCATCCAACCCAAGCGCTTCATAAAAACCCGATCGCTGCACATCGTTCAGGTACATGGTGCCAAACACCGACAGCAAAAAGAAACGGCACCACAGACGCGCTTGCCAATCGTTGAGAAACTGAGGCTGAGAGCGCATGATGGCATCGAAAAAGTCGCCGTGACGGTTTTCATCTTGGCACCAGTTTTCAAAGAAGCGGAAAATTGGGTAAACCCGATTTTCGGGGTGAGCTTCCAGTTGGCGATAAATCAAGATGTAGCGCCAGTAGCCGATCTTTTCAGACAAGTAGGTCGCGTAGAAGATGAACTTAGGCTGAAAGAAGGTATAGCTGCGGCTCTTGGTCAAAAAGCCTAGATCAAGCTGGAGATTGAAATCAGACAATGCCTTATTCAAAAAGCCTGCATGACGGGCTTCATCTCGCGACATTAGCTCAAAGCACTCTGCCAAGGTTGGATTTTTGCCTTTCAGCTTGCGGCTGAGTTCTTTATAAAGCAGGAAGCCAGAAAATTCAGCCGTGCAGGAACGCTCTAGGAATTCTACAAATACCTTGCGGGTTTCGCCGTCAATGTGATCCCAAGATTGCTCAAACTCTGCATCTCGAACAAAGTGATGGCGATTGTAATCTACCCGGAACTCCTCTAGAATCGCCTGTAGCTCATCTTCGTTCACAGAAATGTCCATTTCTGCCACTGCGTCAAAATCGGTGGTGTAAAAGCGAGGCGTAAGGATAGTTTCCTTTGCGGGAACTTTGATGCCGGGACGCAACTCTTCAAAACTTGGCTTTTTAAGGGAATCTACCATGAGTCGTTTTCTCTAGGTTCTGAGCTACAGAATGGTTATGTAATAGTGTGATGCCAGTACCCCTTTCTTCGCTAGGAGTACCCATCGGCTATAGCTATTGTAGGGTTAATGCCCCGCGATCGCTACGTCCATCAGTCTACCAAGCCAACCTGTGACTAGCTACCTGAAAATATTAAGACTTACAACACAAGATCAAGTTTGATAAAAGCTCAAACCTGCTTAAAACACAATGCATCAAATTCTTGCAGACTTTTCTGTCCATCTCAAATCAAAATCCTTATCATAGGGGAAAGCCTTCCGCTCCTTTACTTGCAACGGGTTTATGAATAATGTTGCGACTTCCTATGTCCTTTGGTTGGGTTGTTTACTCCAACTGCATGGACTTCAGCGTTTGTATAACGGCAAAACCTTTACTGGGCTACTGTGGCTATTTACCTTTGGGCTGATGGGCTTTGGTCAGTTGTTTGATCTCGTGCTAATTCCGGGCATGGTGGATGAACACAATGTCAAACTGCGATCAAGTCAAGCAGCACTACCGGGGAGTTCTGCCTATCAGCCGGCGATCGAACGAGTCATCGAAAAACCGGCAAGACCTGCCGCACTTCCTCACATTAAGCATGATCAGCTTGCCGTGAAGTTAGTCAAAGCGGCTCAAGCGCGAGGTGGCACCCTTTCAGTCACTCAAGGGGTGATTGATACAGATGAAAGCTTTGCGATCGTTGAAGCGACCTTACACAACCTGGTTAAAACGGGTTATGTAGATATTTACAACGATGTGAAAACGGGGGTGGTATTGTACCACTTTAGAGAGCTATAGCCCTAATTCCGCACCAGCCACTTTTGAGCATTGAGGCGCTGCAAAGTCCAAAACACGAGCAGCCCTAAATCTGATTTTCGTTCGTCAATCCGAAACGACTCTAAGGTGCTAGCTTTGCCACCGCTTTCAGAGTAAGAAAATCCTTTCTTGCCACTGATGGTTTCATCAAAAAAGTAAAGGTTAAATTCGCGGGTTTGCTTGTAGCCACTACTCCAAACCCCGACTACTTGCCAGCACTCTGGCGATTGGCTAAAGCCGATAATATTGATCTTTTTCTTTTCAAGCGAAAGTTCTATTCCTTGAATGCCCTGGGTTTCAAGACCCGCTTTTAGAGCTGGGATGAAATCTTGCTGAATAAAGTCAGGAAACGGCTTATCTTCCAGCGCGGGAGGTTTTTCCTTTTTTGCTTTTGCTTCAGGTTTTACGGCAGCGGTGGGCTGTTCTTTAGTTGTCTCTGGAGTGACTGAATCTGGAGTCGTTGCTTCTGACATGGGTTGGCTCAATCCTTTTTCAAAGTCTTGACTGCGGTAGGCAGAAATACGTTTAGCACTGTTTGCTTACTGCCTGATTCTACTGGAATTCAGGCTAGGTGAACTATCAAGGATTACTGTAGCTGGAAATCATAAAAATCAATAGGCAAATGACTTCTAAAAAAAGGCTGATCAGAAAACTGACCAGCCTTTGTGAGTGATGGAGCGATAAAGTTCTCCAAGTTCAACCTAGTTTGAGTGATGATCTATTTGCTTTCGGTGAAGTCGGCATCAATCACGTCTTCTTCAGAACTACCACTAGAGGAACTAGATCCTGTGCCTGCTTCATCCGATGTTTCGGCACCAGGAGCCGCTCCACCTTCTGCTTGCTGGTAGATGTTGCTACCGATGGTGTAGAGGGTTTGCTGAAGTTCGGTGGTGAGGGTTTTGATGCGATCGCTATCGTCTTGGGCGATCGCGTCTCGCAGATCTTTGACCAACCCTTCAACCTTGGTTTTATCTTCAACAGAAACCTTGTCACCCAGTTCAGCCAGTTGTTTCTCTGCCTGATAGGACAAGGAATCCGCCTGGTTTTTCAGGTCGATTTTCTCACGACGCTCCTTGTCTGTCGTGGCGTTTTGCTCAGCCTCGCGTACCATCCGCTCCACATCATCCTTGGGTAGCGTGGAAGCGCCAGTGATGCTAATCGATTGCTCTTTGCCCGTGCCCTTATCTTTGGCAGTGACCTGCAAAATGCCGTTAGCATCAATGTCAAAAATCACCTCAATCTGAGGAACGCCACGCTGAGCCGAAGGAATGCCATCCAACCGGAAGGTTCCTAAGCTCTTGTTGTCGTTCGACATTTCCCGTTCACCTTGCAAAACGTGAATTTCCACGTTGCTTTGACCATCCACCGCTGTTGAAAAGACTTCAGATTTTTTGGTAGGAATAGTGGTGTTGCGGGGAATAATTTTGGTCATCACACCGCCCAAGGTCTCGACACCGAGGGACAGTGGGCTAACGTCGAGCAGCAGAATGTCCTTGACTTCACCTGCCAACACACCCGCTTGAATGGCTGCGCCGACTGCAACCACTTCATCGGGGTTAACGGTTTGGTTGGGTTCTTTATCCAACACCCGCTTAACCAATTCCAAAATGGCGGGAATGCGAGTGGAACCGCCCACCATGACTACTTCGTCGATGCTTTCTTTGCCTAACTTGGCATCTCGTAGGGAGTTTTCTACAGGAATCCGGCAGCGATCAATCAGGTCGGCACAGAGTTCTTCAAACTTGCCACGGGTGAGCGTGGTATCCAAATGCTTAGGACCATCTTGAGTGGCAGTAATGAAGGGGAGATTGATTTCGGCTTGGGTGACGCTGGATAGCTCAATCTTGGCTTTCTCTGCGGCTTCGGTCAGGCGTTGTAGAGCCTGTTTGTCTTTGCGGAGGTCGATCCCTTCCGATTTGCGGAACTCTTCGGCTAAGTAGTCCACAATTTTTTTGTCAAAGTCGTCGCCGCCTAGGTGGGTGTCGCCGGAAGTCGCCAGCACTTCAAACACGCCATCGCCGACTTCTAGGATGGATACGTCGAAGGTGCCGCCGCCCAAGTCAAACACGAGAATGGTTTCGTTGCTCTTTCTATCTAAACCGTAGGCAAGTGAAGCGGCGGTGGGTTCGTTGATGATCCGCAGGACTTCTAAACCAGCAATTTTTCCGGCATCTTTGGTTGCCTGACGCTGGGAGTCGTTGAAATAGGCGGGAACGGTGATCACTGCTTGGGTGACATCTGAACCTAAGTATTTGCTGGCATCTTCTTTGAGCTTGCGGAGCACTTCGGCAGAAATTTGCTCAGGAGCATATTGTTCGCCTTTGGCGGAACTATCAATTTTGACGTTGCCATTCACGTTCAAAACTTTGTAGGACACTTCGGTTAGCTCGTTAGCCACTTCGTCAAACCGACGACCAATGAACCGCTTTACCGAATAGAAGGTATTTTCGGGGTTCATCACGGCTTGGCGCTTGGCAATTTGACCGACTAAGCGATCGCCATTTTTTGCAAAAGCGACCACCGAAGGCGTGGTTCGGAAACCTTCTGCATTCGCAATTACGGTCGGTTTGCCACCTTCCATCACCGCCACACACGAATTTGTTGTACCTAGGTCAATTCCGACGACTTTTGCCATTGCTGCTTCGGCTCCATCAACTACTACGAGAGATCAAAAATATCTGAGGGGCTGTTTACCGTTCACGGCTATCAATCGTGAGACAGTTAGGAAATCATCATTTACGAATCGATTTATTCCCTAGCTCAGCACTCTTACTTACATAGTCGTCTCAATTACGGTTTCTGATGAAGGAGTATTTACCGTACCTAATGGGGCGGTTATGCGGTTTTGAGTTTTAAGCTTTGAGTTTTGAGTTCCAAGATAAGAAAGTATTGCCATTTTCAGACAGTCATCTGTCGCGTTTCAATATCAAATTAATGGGTATTGTAGGTTGAGTCGTGGGTTGAAACTTCTATTCAAACCGAAGATTCTGCCATTTGAGTTTCTAAGATTGGCACCAGCTTGAGTCCAAATTCGCTTTCAAAACTGCTCTTTTTGGTTTCCAGGCTCCACAACTCTAAGGCGCAGTCGTCAGCGGGCTTTACGGCTTGAAGATGCAGCCGCAGTTCGCGAGCGGTGGGCGAAAACTCACAGGTGATGGTTTGAATCGCTCCAATCTGGCGGCGATCGAGGGCAACTGCCAGCCGCAACAAAGGACTGAGTTGATCGACCACGCGACGATGCTGCTTACTGGTGAGATTACGGTAGGTGTCGTGCTTTTTCTTGGGGTTATTTTTGCGGTGATAACGCGCCAAGTTTGCGATCGTTTCTATTTCCGTTTCGGTATAGCCCAAAAGTTCGCCATAGCGGATTAGGTAGTAGGAATGCTTGTGATGGGCTGAATGGCTGACGAAGTGCCCACAGTTATGCAAAATGGCTGCTGCCCACAAGAGTTCGCGTTCTTCGATGCCCCATTCATGTAAGACTCCCTGAGTTTGATCGAATAGGCTAAGCGCGAATGCTGCGACCCGTTCACTATGGTCTAAGTTCACCCGATATTTTTGGGCGGTTTTAAGAATGCTGCGCTGGCGGATGGAGATTTGGTAGCGCAACCGATCTTCAATCAGCCCGTGGGTCAGCATCCAATCGACAATCACCCCTTCCCTGAGCGATCGCTGACAAATGGTAATCGCTTCGAGGTTAAGCAGGGTCATCGCCTCCTGCAAAATCAGTGATCCCGCCAGAATGATCTCAGCCCGACGATCGTTCATGCCGGGAATTTGCGATCGCTCGGCAATACTCATCCGCCGAAATCGGTGGGTCATTTCCTGCAAATCAACCCGCGTAAAACTGTAGCCTTGAAGGGGCGTGGGCACAATGCCCAATTGCTCCCGTGCGTGCAGCATTGCCAAGGTTTCAATCGTGCCAGAAGTGCCAATCAGCCGAGGGATTTCACCCGGTTTGAGATGGGTTCGCAACTCGTCTATTGGGCGCTCCAACATGCCACGAATATAAGCTTGCAGCGCTTCAAATTCTTGATTGCTGATCGGATCGGTCGTCACATATTCATTAGTTAGGCGAACTGCGCCAATTTTGGTGCTGCTTAAGCTGCGGGGATCATGACCATCGCCCAAAATCAGTTCTGTAGAGCCGCCGCCAATATCGATCGCAATGTGAGGCAGGTTGTTGAACTCAATGCCCGATAACACGCCTAAATAAATGCGTCGCGCTTCTTCAACTCCCGAAATCAAGTTAATCCACAGTCCTAATTCAGACTCCACTCGCCGCAAAAACTCGTGTCCATTGGGGGCTTCGCGAACCGCGCTGGTGGCAACTGCGATAATTTGCTCTGAGCCAAGGCTTTGAGAAATCTCCTGACAGCGTTTGAGGGCTGAGATCGCCCGCTGCATGGCTGACTCAGTCAATTGTCCGGTCTGGTGGCATCGTTCACCGAGTCGAACCGTATCTTTTTCGCTAGCGATGATAGTAAACGCAGGCAATGCAGGCTGAATGCGAACCACCACCATATGAATGGAATTGGTTCCCACATCAATTGCCGTCAGAATGCGATCGTGTTCCAAATTCATTGAGTGTTGCTGAAGGTCGGGCTAACTGTATCTCTAGTTTCACTTGTCTTGTAGACCAATCGGAGAGTTTTTCAAAAATTGCTCGATATATTTTTGAAAAGGACCACAGATTGAAAAAGGCACAGTGCCAAAGTATGAAGCAGGGCGTTTGGGTGGACTCAACACGTCTCTTGCAAAAGAAATTTGGGCGTTGCTGAATACAAATATGATTTTTGACTGTAGGGGTAGGTCTTGTGCCTACCCTGACGAAGATGGAGGGCAATCCCTTGTGGTTGCCCCTACAAATTTCATATCTCGATTCAGCAGCCCCGAAATTTGCAAGTGGTTAAGAAGGGTCGAGCCTAGGGCGATCGCAATATCGCAAAAAAGACGAATCAATTGTTAAGATATATAAATTAAGATATGTAAACAAGTTGTCACTGGCTTCTCATGGTTTCTTCTGCGAATGAAAGTTCTATTTCCGCCTTGCTTCCTTCTGTTGAACCGGAATGGAATGATGTTGATCAGGACTTGGTGCAAGCATTTCAAGAGAATCAAACTCTGCGGGAGCATATTTTGCAACATGCCCAACTAATGCAGTTGCTAACTCATCAACTTGCCACACCCTTGACAGCGCTAAATGGTGCCGTCCATTTGCTCGGTGAGCCATTATTGGACAATGAACAGCGGCAGGAATTTTTAGGGGTGATTCAGCAAAAGCTGCACTCTCTAACGAACTTGCTGCGAGACTTGATGGCGCTGCGGAATTTGGAGACGGGTAAGATCGCCACTCAGCCAATAAGTTTTTGTCTGCAAACCCTTATTCAAGAAGTGATAGCAGAATTTGCGCCCTATCCAGTCAAGTATGAAGGTGGGGCGGAGTTGCCTCAGGTTTGGGGCGATCGCTGGCAGATTTCTCAAGTTCTGGTTAATTTTTTATCTAACGCGATTAAATATTCCCCCAAGGGTCAGGCGGTTGATTTAGGGGCAGCGGTCAACCAATCCGGCTGGGTAGAGATCTGGGTGCAAGATTATGGCTTAGGCATTCCCGAAGCGGATCAGCCTCACTTATTCAATCGATTTTATCGGGTGAAGCATGGCGATCGCCAAACTATTGAGGGCACTGGGTTAGGGCTGTCTTTGTGTAAGCTTTTGGTCGAAAATCAAGGCGGACAGATCGGCTTTGAATCGGTTCATGGCGCAGGCAGTCGCTTTTACTTCACCTTGCCAATCGCTCCCATTTCCTCTGAATCCTAATCACTAATGCTAGGGTGGCAGTGACTATTGGGAGGGCACAGAAATGGATAGTGGACAGTCACCAGTAAACCCAACCGTTGATACCGAGATCGCAGTGGTCACGGTGTATACCGATCAGGCGTTGATTACTCGACGAGGCGCTGTTTCGCTCACTGGGCAAGAGCGATCGCTGACCCTAATGAACCTACCCATCACCTTGAAACCGGAGTCGGTGCGGGTGAAGGGAACCGGAACAGTTGCGGTACGACTGTTGGGTGTACAAACGGAACGAATTTATGCGACGGAGCCGATGGGCGATCGCCTTGCCCAACTAACCACCCAAATCCAGCAGCTAGAAGACCAGCGCCGCACCCTGCAAGATGGGCTGGCAGCGCTAGAATTGCGCCGCAATTTTATTCAAAGCTTGAGTGAAAAATCCGTCGATCGCTTTTCCCGTGGCTTGGCAGAACAGCGGGTTAACTTGATGCAGACTGCCGAACTGCTGGAGTTTGTGGGGCAGCAGCATGGCGATTTGGCAGGGGCGATCGCCCAGCAAAATCAGGCATTGCG
>JBGTAZ010000315.1:0-8964 GCA_041749615.1 Leptolyngbyaceae cyanobacterium
GCGGCGGCTTTGGCTTGGTCGCTGAGTGCCTGGGGAATTGAACCTCCAGCACTTTTTGCCACATCGAAAAGGAGTTTGGCAAGGCTGACTCCGGGACCAATCAATTCTGCTCCGGTCATAGTCGCTCACGGCTATAGAAAAACTGTTAGCGCTAGCCTAACTTACCCCTGCTGAAATGGTTGAGTCAGGTGATTTGTTGTTTGATGTTTTTAATGACTCGAAACACCTGTTCAATCTCTTGACTATTCAATGGAAAAAACAGGGAATACAGCTTAGAAGCGCCATATTGAGGATTTAGGGTTTGTTTGACCTTGAGAAAAATGAACTCATCGCCGTTGCTGATCATGCCAAAAACAGGGCGATCTCGGTTGGGGTTCCCCATCATGTAGGCAAGCGCTTGAGGCACTGCAAGAGATGACATAATCGTACGCTTGGCTTCGATCACCAATACCCACAGTTGATTTCGCATAATCAACGTATCAATTCGCCCCCGCAGCAGTTCGTCTTCAGCTTCCAGCAAAAACTCGACCGATTCCTCCGTGCGGATGCTGAACTCTGGCTCATAGAAACCTGCAAGATCAAGCAGTGGAGAGATGATTAGCTTATCCACGGCTCCTTCGGCAACGGTTCCTTGGCGACGATGAGCCGCAAATCGGGTTCGCAAACGTTCCAGGGTTGTTTGCTCATTGCCAGTCAGTTCTGGCAAGTCGTGCAGCCATTCAGGGAAAAACTGCGGATCGGCGTTGGGCGTGAGGTGAAAGCGGTCTTCTACGTCCGAGATCGTCAGAATAGTTTTAGAAATCGGTCGGGCTGTAGTCACGGTTTACTCCGCTTAAATGGGCTTGGAGGTGAGGACTAACTGGAGCTTGGCATGAATCAGATCGATGTCGGCGAGTCCGATATCCACCTGCCCTTGAACCACGATGCCCGTGTTGAGCAGGCGATCGAGCAGTTCCAGAATGGTGGGGCTGGCGGATTTTTCGCCGGGATAGTAGCCGCCGTTTTTGGGGAGTAGAGTACCCACTTCCCCCAGGTCGATGTTCAAGTCTTTAGGGTCAATCTCAAAAACATTGCAGACTTCGATCACCTGTTCCTCCAGTTTGCGGAGGCTTTCAGATGCGCGATCGAGTTCTGCATCGCTCAGTTCGTCGGCTTCCATGCGGCGAATGACTTGGGCTTCCATCAGTTGTCGCAGCAGTTCCACCACTGTTAGGAACAGGGGTGCAAGTCCAGCATCTTTACTGGCTTTGGGGGTTGAAGGAATGGCATGAATGGGAAGGTCAGGGGAAGTCATGGAGTGTTGGCGATCGCCCATAAAAAAGCGGTTTACTTCCATTGTGGGGGATGGATGGGTAAACCGCTGAGTCTAGGAGAGAAAAGTAAAACGAGAAAAGCAACAGTTTGGCGTGGGGAATGCCAGCCAGGATTCTATAAATCTTGGGCGAGGGTATCCAATGACCAAGCGGATGCAGAAGGCGTGGCGGTGGCGGTCGCGGCGGCAGGGAGCGATCGCAGAGATTTCAATTCTGCCTCCAGGTTTTCCACCCGTTCCATCAACTTATGGTTCGCTTCGATTAAGCTACTCGCCTGGGAGTTGAAATGGGGATTGTTTTCCCACCAGTTGATCCCAATTTCGCGAGCTTTATCCACGGAGGAAATCAGTAAGCGAATCCGAATATTAATCAGTTCCGTATCGGCGACGGAAATTGAAATATCGCCTGCAATCACGATGCCTTTGTCCAACACGCGCTCTAGCACATCTGCCAGACTGGAACCCTGGGTGGAGTTGGTGATCGATCGCGCTGAATCTTTGGTCGAGAGGGGCGCTCCAGACAGTTTCGTGGTCATGATGCAGTCTCCATAAGCACATAAAGGCGATTCCGCAAGGCGATTTTGCTGCCTTCCATCAGCAATCGCAGGGTATCTACGGTTTGGAAGCGATCGAGTTGCAATGCCCGTTCAATTTCTGAAAGTTTGGAGCCTTTGGTCCGCTGCAAGTAATCCAAAATTGCTTCCTCATGAGAAATGGCTGTCGATTGATCCGGTGCAACTTCCAAAAGGGATTCGCTTTGGGTCAGGGCGATCGCGTCACCTATGGCATGAGGTGGCTCGGCAGTGCAATCGACTTCGCTGTCTAGCACTGCTAAATCTTGAGCGATCGTGGCAGCAGGTACAACAGCCGCTACGAAAGCATTCCCATTCGAGCCATCTGTTTCTAGCAAATCTTTTGGCAAATCTTCTGGCAACTCTTCTGGCACAGCGCCAACACCCTCTCGGATCAAATCATTCAATACTTCCCAGAGTGCTTTAGTAGCAGCTTCCAGCGAAATACTGGCGCGGGACAGCAAAATATCAGAGCAGACATCGCGAAAGTCTACATTTTCAGGCGCAACAGGAATCTCATGTTCCTGGGCAATCTTGGCAATCATTAAGCAGGAGCGCAATCCAGATATTTTCTCAGACTGAGTTTTCCGCCGAAAAGCCCGGACTAGACGAGTCACCACTACCGCACTAGCGCGATCGCACTCTGCTTTTTGCACCAAAATTTCTTGCTGGGTCAATTCATCCGGCTCTGGAATATTGATGGTAATCAGCCGATCCATCAGCGCATCCTGCGTATCATGAACGCCGCAATATTCTTCAGGATTGGACGTGAGAATAGCGCGGAAATCAGGACTTACCCGTAAATATTCGCTGCGATTATTGCTGGGTGGCAACACCAGCAGTTTTTCTTCTAGGGCTGAGAGCAGCACATTATTCACTTCCGGGCGAGAACGGTTGAATTCGTCATAGACCAACGTAAACCCTTCCCGACATGCCAAAGTCAGGCGCGAATCCGTCCAGTTTTGGCGAAACTCGTCTTCCACCTTAATCACACTGTGGATGTAGTTATCCACTACTTTTTTGCGAGTGTAGCCCGTCTGTCCACCAATCAAATCAGACGTTTTGAACTCATCATCGCCATAGACCAACATCAATGGACGAGCAATCAAATCTGCCAAATGCAGCGCCAGCGTAGTTTTTCCAGTTCCGGCAGGACCGCGCAAATGAATCGAATAGCCCGATTGCAAATAGCGCAACGCACGAACAATAATCCGTTCTACAGATGGAGTGTTGACAAATCGGCGGGGGCTAGCTCGAAGAACAGTAGTCACGGTAGAGAACCTCATAGAGAAAGACGAAAGGCAAATGAATGTAGGGTGTGCTGAGCAACGCGAAACGCACCACCCATGATTAGCCGTGAACCAAATCCTCTTGGATCAAATAAACCCGATCGCGCTGAGTAATCAGTCCTTTTTTGATCAGCGATCGCAGCGTATCCACCGCTTGAAAACGGTTGATCTGAAGGGAAGACTCAATTTGGGTCAGGCGTGCGCCCTGGCTTTCATGCAGAAAGTTGTACACTGCTTTTTCGTGAGTTGCGACTTCTGGGCTGTCCTTCGTTTTAGAAAAGACTTTTACAGATTTCGCTGGAGCCGTGGCAGCGGCACGAGTGCGTGGGAACGCGACCCTTTTGGCAGGAGCTTTCGTAGCAGCCATTGGGGCTACAGGTTTTGCCGCGATAGCGCTCCGCGCGACGAAGTCGTTCGCCTTTGGCAGAGACTTTACAGCAAGCGGTTCCAGGGGAATAGCCAGATCTGTAACGGCAGGCGATACCCCTGGGGGTGCAGCTTCGAGGGCAGACTCATGAGGGGTTGGCTGTCCCCAAACGGCTGATTGCAAAGACTGGTGAAAACAGCGTAACTCTGCCCGAAAGGGGGCAAGTTGGGCAAAAAATGCTTGATTATCCGCCGTCAACGCCGCCCGACCTTGCTGCAAGTCTTGGCGCAAAAGGTCTGCTTGATGCAGACGCACGGTTTCCAGTTCATATAAATAGCTCTGTACATCCGATCGCAGTGCTTCAATGAAGGTACTCAACTCTTGGCGCAGGGTTTGCTGAGTTTGAGCGCGATCCTGTTGGCACTGGGCTAGAAATGCCTGAGTGTTTGCTGACAGGTCAGATAAATCAACCTGAAATGACTGGCGCAATAAACTGACAGTCGCTTGCAGTTCCGTATGAAAATCTTGCAGCGTTGCTTGAAAGGTGTGAAACTCACTGCGGCGCTCTTTGTCCTGCTGCATCAAGCCTTCTCGAAATAGGCTCAAAGTACTGCGGAAATGGGATGCCGTCAGTTGCCGCGATCGCCCCACTTCCAATAAAAACTGTTGAACTTGGTGCTGTCTTTCCAGGTTGCCCTGTTGGCGTTGCAGACGATCTGATTGCCAGGAATCTCTTAAAGCCATAATCTTCTCTCCTAAATCCTCCAGGAAATTACCTAGGACTTTTTCATTCGGGTTATTCCCATTCGCCCAATCCAGAGTTCTTCGTAAAAGAATCCAAACCCCCGATCCGCAGAGATTTTGGCAAGGGGGGTTTAGAAACCAACAAGATTAATCCATTAGCTAGCGGGAACTGCCGCTTGGGAGGTTAAGCCAACCGCTTCAGCATATTTCAGATAGGTTTCAACAGACGCGATTACAATCCGGGCTTCAATTGCCAACAGTTCAATCCCAACGAGAGATACGCGAACCCAGGCATCAATCACAATGCCTTTATCTAAGATGCGATCGACGACTTCAGCCAAGCTAGACGAAGAATTTACTTTTTCAACAGCCATTGTTCTATGCCTCTTTTGGAATAACAGGAACTCGATAGTCACCCTGATGAAACCGAGTTGGTTTTCAGAGGTATTGACTTCCACATCCATAGAATAGACAGGCTGCCTCCTAAAACAACGTGTCGCAATTACGGAACCTCAAGCCAAATTGCTGGCTACGGATAGAATAATTACTGATCTTTCAGGGAAAATTGTTAAGTAAGCTATAAAGCTGCAACTTTTAGTGACAAATTTCTACTGACGGTGATTTTTAGATTTTTTTGGGTACTTTGCACCGCTAACTGGCAATTGGCTTACAGACCATAGCAACGGATGAATAGGTTAGGACACACATATCCTTGAGAAATAAGGAATAGTTGTCTTGACCTTTCCTCGTACTGCTATGTCTTCCACAAGCGAAAGAAAAGGCGAGTAAAAAAGGAATCTAGTTTGCGCCGGAGATATTGGGGCAGTCCCTTCGAGACTTTTTCAAATCGGTAGAAGAATAGAATATCCACGACATCTTCCAAACTGAGCGGACGCAGATAGGTGACGACTTTATCGACAATTTCATCGCAGTCTTGCAAATATTTTTTCATGCCAAACTTTTCAGACAAGTTCCAGGTTTTAAGAAACACTCGATGCATTTCGGTTTGATAATCCTGAAAGCTATTAGTTTGGCGATCGAGATAGGTTTGAATGTGCTTACTCGCGATTTCTGCGCCCTGCATGGCGTGACGGATGCCCTCGCCACCCAAAAAATTAACCGTGGAAACCGCATCCCCGATCGCGATCGCATTGTCGCGATAATACACATCCTGCAAGCCCCGGCTATATTTCAGCGTTGAGCCATGCACCTCAATCAGGGTGTAATCAGATTGGATGTAGTCTTGCAGAATCAAGTGAATATAGTGCTTCAGCGGCTCTGTCTGCTTAACAAACTCGTGATCGGCGTTGATGATGCCAGCCCCCACCTTCAGCCGATTCGGTGCCATCGGAAAAATCCACGAATAGCCTTTAGGCATCCACTTGTAGCCCAAAAAGAAGGTGAGCGCGTCAGCATAGCGTTGATAGACTTCATCTGAGACTTCAATCAAATATTCGATGCCTGTACCGGAGAGAAAATCTGGCTTTCGGTCATCCTTGCCATACATCACCGCCCGAAAAGGACCCGTGGCATCCACAACCACACGAGCGCCAACGGTCACCGCTTCGCCGTCTCGCACCAATGATACTAATGTTTTATCTTGGCTTTGACTATGACTAACGTAGCGGCAGTTCATCCATACCTCACCCCCGATCGCCTTTACATCGCTTGCCAAAAACTCGCGCAGTTTGCCAAAATCCAACACAGCCCCGATCGCCTCTGGGGTTTTCCATTCGCCCTGCTGGTTTGAAGTCACCACCACAAACCGATTCCAATAGGTGCCTACCACGCTTTCTGGTAACTCATACTGGCTCAAGGTTTCTAGCGGTGTGCCGGCACTAGAAAAGCTGTTGATGGCAAAATCTTTGTGCCGTTCTACTAACAAAATCTTGCGTCCGGCTTTTGCCAGCGATCGCGCACATTGCCCCCCCGCCGGACCACCGCCCACCACCACCACATCAAAGTCCTGCATTCCAAGCACTCGCCGCGACACTAACTGCCTATTTTCCCCTATCCCTCAGTAGAAGTGATGAGAGTTTATCGGCTGTTTACCAGAAAATTGAAATTAGCGATCGCCATCAACAACGCGATCGCCTCCAACCAATAGAACTACGGAACTTGAAAAGCGAGAACCTGGCACTCAGCACCAGCGGTGTTCAAGAGTCCGCTGCGTTTGAATTATTAGACCGTATGTGGGGAAACCAGGGCGATCGCGCTCAGTTCTCGCCCAGTCCAGGGATGCAGGACTGATCTGCTATCCTGCTAACATGGGCAAAGCAACCGTAAACTGGGTACAGTTTTGTTGACTATTGACTGAAATGCTGCCCCGCAGTAACTCTACCAGCTTTTTAACCAACGCTAGTCCAAGTCCTGTGCCGCCGTGTTTCCACGGGTCGTTGTGCGGAATGCGATAGAACTTGTCAAAAATGCGATCGCGCATCTCGACGGGAATTTCGACACCAGAGTTGCTGACCTTAATTTCCGTTTGGTTTGAAGATGCGGCGACTGTGATCTGAATGATTTCCGAAGGGGGGGTATATTTACAGGCATTGTGAACCAGTTCGCTAATGATACGTTCCAGGCTGGGCAGGTCAGTCATTAGCGGTGGCAGATCTGGCGAAATGTCAATCTCCAACTGTTGTTGTTGCTGCTGCATCCGTTGTATGAAAGGTTCCGTCACAGCCGGAATCCATGCTTGCAGGCAAATTTGAGTTGGGTCTAGGATGGTTGTCCCAGCATCTAATCGAGCGAGGTCTAGCAGATCATTAATCAGAGATAATTCTCGCCGACATTCCTGATCGAGAATGTCTAAATATTGTCTGACTTTTCGGGTCTGAAGCGCCGAAAGGAGCAGTGCTTGAGCGGTCGGTTTAGTGGGCACCTGCTCGATCCTCAGTGTAGTCTCAAGCATTTTAGTTGCCATCTTGATATTTGCCATGGGAGAGCGCAGTTCGTGGGAAACGGTGCTGAGAAACTCGTCTTTTAGCCGATTGAGTTGATTCAGATGATCGGCTTCCTGTCGGGCGGCTTGCTCCTGCAATACTAATTGCTCTCGTTCCTGTTCCGCCTGTTTGCGTCCGGTAATGTCGGTCAACGTGCCGATATAGCCTGTAATCACGTCAGCATCCATAATCGCGAGAGCTTGACTGTGGAACCAGCGTGTACTGCCATCCGGGCGCATCACTCTGGCTTCGTTCTGGTAAAGCCCTTGCTGACAAGCCGTTTGCACCCATTGTCCCCATTCCCGCGCCAAACGGTCTCGATCATCAGGGTGGAGAGTCTCTACCCACCCCATGCCTAAGGCGACTGCCGCTGGCTGCCCGGTCATCTCACTCCAGTGAGCATTCACATAAATACACTCATTCGCGGCGTTCATTTGGAAAATGGCAACGGGTGAGGCTTGCGACAGGGTAGTAAATCGCTGTTCGGTTTTCTGTAGCAACTGTTCTGCGCGTTTACGTTCTGTGATATCCATCAGCACGCCAATCATCCGTACTGGCTGCCCAGCGTCGTCGTAGAGTGTCCGCCCTCTGCCAATTAACCAGCGCAGGCTACCATCGGGGTGAACAACCCGATACCCCGCCTCATAGGTCGTCTGGGTTCCCAGTGCTGTGCGAAGTACTGTCTCCACATCCTCCACATCGTCAGGATGAACGCACGATCGCCAAGCGTTGTATGTCGCTGTAGCTGTTTCTGGGGTTAAGCCGAGCAGGGCAAAGTGAATTTTGTCCCATTCCACTTGATTGGTTTGCAAATCCCAATCCCAACTCCCAATCTGACCAAAATCAAGTGCTAGCCGTAGTTTTTCTGCCTGATTTTGTAAAGTTGTATCAACTCGCTTGCGATCGCGCTCCTCTCGAACGAAGGCAACCCAGCGACCATCTGGCAAAGTCTTTGCATTCACTCTGGTGGGAATCAAACTGCCATTTTTGTGGCGGTACGTCCAGGTTTCAGACTGGAGTGGTCTGGCTACCGAGCGAGACATCTGGTCTGATGCCATCAGATCAGCCAGTTTCTTGCCGATTAGCTCCTCGCGGGTATAGCCCAGGAGTTGACAAGCGGGGGCGTTAACGTCAGTTAAGTTCCCCTGCGGATCAGTAATGAAGACAGGATCAGGCGCAAGGTCAATTAGCGTTTCTAAAAGCGCAGTGGACTCAATTTCAGGGTTGTGCTCAAGAGTGCGATCGCTGTATACCTCTAGTTCTGGAGAGTCGTTACCCAACGAAATAGGAAGCCCATTAGACACACTAATATCCTCAGCGTTTCACAGCACTATATTCATTTACTCCTCTAAAGAATTTATGTAAATCAGAGGAAATACGTAGAAGAAATAACTCAGCCGCCTTCCCCCAAACTGAGAACTCTTCTGTTCGCATCTCGAAAATAATTAGCATAGCCTTGCGTAGATAGGGTAGGACAGGGGGCTTAAGCCCCTTGTTGTCTTGAGGCAGGCAATTAGATGTCCTAATGCAAGTTCGTACTGCTACAACAGTTTTTCTGACATCACACCTCCAAGGCTTTCAGCCCTATCAAGTGGCAGCCTGACCACAAAATGAACGCCCAAATCGTCACTTTCAGCCCACAGGATGCCCCCTAAATATTCCATCTGCTTCTTGATGAGCGCTAACCCTAAGCCCGTTCCACCCTGCTTCCAATGGTCACTTTTAGGGATGCGATAGA
>JBGTAZ010000316.1:0-14593 GCA_041749615.1 Leptolyngbyaceae cyanobacterium
CATGGATGCCTGCCCAACGGGGGCAATTCCGCAGCCTGCGGTGGTAGATGCCAACCGCTGCATTGCCTACCACACGATTGAAAACCGGGCGGAAACATTACCAACGGCGATCGCACCTCACATGCAGGGCTGGGTCGCAGGCTGCGATATTTGTCAGGATGTTTGACCCTGGAACCAACGCTTTGCCCAACCAACGGATGTTGCCGATTTTCATCCCTATCCTGATAATGTGGCTCCCTTATTGACGGATTTGGCTACCCTATCGGATGAAGAGTGCGATCGCCGCTTTCCCGCTTCTGCCCTCCGCCGAATTAAGCCTTATATGTTGAGGCGAAATGCTCAGGCGAACTTACAGCAATTCGCAGATGAGTAAACCACGGTTGCGCGTGGATGGATAGATAGGTGGCGAGTGCAAGTGAAAGCGGCTGTAAATGAGGAAGGGGGATAGGGAATGGAAAAAAGCTTGAAAACTTGTTACATTAATTAATATACGAGTCAGTATTTTTGTGTTTTTTGTTTTACATGGATTTTCGGGCTTTATGTCCCAGCAGTGCGTGCCTCAAATAGAATCGACTACCCTACAGCAGTTACAGGCTGAAAATGCTGAACTGCGTCGGTTTTTTGATGCCCAAAAACAGGTGATTGCCTCATTGGAGCGACGAGCAGGGCGATCGCTGGATGTGCTATCTGTTCATGTGCAACAGCTTTCAGAGACTCTCAATACTGGTTCAGGTTGGCAAGACTCGCTGGCATTTGCTCAACGTGAAGTAGATGCGCTGTGTGACCTGCTCAATGATGCTATGGTGCTGCAAAAACTAGAGGCAGGCAAGGTTGAAATACATTTACAGTCTTTAGAAATTGATACTTTACTCACCTCAGTCAGTCGGCATTTAGTCGGAGCAAAGCAAACAGTCTCATCTCGTTTAACGTGCGAATTTGATGGGTCTCTGCCACTGGTATGGGCGGATCAAGAATTGACCGAGGCTGTGCTGACCGATCTACTGGCAAGGGGCTTGAGATATTCTGATCCTGACTCACCTGTTGTCCTTGACGCTAATTTAACGGGTGAGCAGGTCAATATTTTTGTCATGGCACAGCGGTTTGCCCCGATGGGCGATCGCGATTTTGCTACCGAAATTGTCTTATGCTGCCGCCGGATCGAAGTTCAGCAGGGCAAGGTCACCTGTACCCATCGCTCGGATGGGCTGCAAGTCGTTAAGATCTCCCTGCAACCCTGCGAAAAAATTACTTCACCATAAAAAATTCTACCTGAGCGTTTGTCTAGTTCACTACGCTACATAGCCCTAGGCAAATGGACTGTTACTATTTGTGAAACTAATAGCACTTGAAATAGCACTTAAAAAAACCGCCGGTTGATCGCAATGCTGGTTTCTGGCTGTCTAAAAAGTCCTTAGTAAAGTCGCTAAGAATGTCCCTATCTCTTGATTCAGTCGCCCGATAAACTTGGCTGTGTTTGAGACGCGATCGAGTAGTTCAAGTCAACCTTGAGAGGCAAATAGAAGCAGCATGGTAGCAACACCCCATAAACCCACAATCGAAACCTCTATTAGTGCATTTGGATATGCCCGCTCCACCATTGAAGGCTCCCCCCTTGGCGCTGATGAGCTTCGCAATATGCACGCCTTCTGGAGAGCTTCAAACTATCTAGCAGCGGGCATGATTTATCTCCGGGACAACCCCCTGCTGAGAGAACCGATCAAGCCTGAGCAGATTAAGCAGCGATTGCTCGGTCATTGGGGTTCTAGTCCAGGGATTAGCTTTCTCTACACTCACATGAACCGAGTGATTAAGAAGTTTGACCAGGAAATGCTGTTTATGGTGGGCGCAGGGCACGGTGCCCCCGGCTTCATTGGTCCTTGCTACCTCGAAGGCAGCTATTCCCGGTTCTACACCGAATGCGGCGAAGACGAAGCTGGACTGAAGCAGTTCTTCAAGCAGTTCTCATTTCCCGGCGGAGTGGGGAGTCACTGCACCCCGGAAACTCCAGGGTCAATCCATGAAGGTGGGGAGTTGGGCTACAGCCTTTCCCACGCTTTTGGAGCCGCCTTTGACAATCCCAATTTGATTGTCGTGTCGATGCCGGGAGATGGAGAGGCGGAAACTGGACCGCTGGCAACGTCTTGGCATTCCAATAAATTCATCAACCCGATTCGAGATGGTGCCGTTTTGCCGGTATTGCATCTGAATGGCTATAAGATCAACAACCCTACGATTCTCTCCCGCATCAGCCATCGCGAACTGAAGGCGCTGTTTGAAGGATACGGCTACGAGCCTTACTTCGTGGAAGGATCTGATCCTGAATCGATGCACCAGGCAATGGCGGCGACGTTGGATCATTGCATTGCTAAGATCCACAGCATTCAGCAGGAGGCTCGTTCTAGCGGGGTGGCAACTCGTCCCATTTGGCCAATGATTGTGCTGCGATCGCCGAAAGGATGGACGGGTCCAGATTATGTGGATGGTCATAAGGTGGAAGGGTTCTGGCGATCGCACCAAGTGCCCATGGGTGGAATGCACAGCAATCCGGAGCATGTGCGCCAGTTAGAAGCATGGATGCGGAGTTACAAACCAGAAGAGTTGTTTGATGCTAATGGCACCTTGCTGCCTGAAATCAAAGCAATGGCTCCCACGGGTGACAAGCGACTCGGTTCCACGCCCTACGCCAACGGCGGGTTGCTGCTACACGATTTGCACATGCCAGACTTCCGACAATATGGTGTAGAAGTGGCGCATCCGGCTTCAGTCGAAGCTGGGAACACCGCTCCTCTGGGCGCGTTCCTGCGGGATGTCATGAGAAATAACATGACTAATTTTCGGGTGTTTGGACCAGACGAAAACACCTCTAACAAATTGGGCGCAATTTATGAAGTTAGCAAGAAATTTTGGATCGCCGATTTTTTGCCAGAAGATTTAGATGGGGGTGAACTGTCTCCCGATGGGCGAGTCATGGAGATGTTGAGTGAGCATACCCTGCAAGGCTGGTTAGAAGGCTACCTGCTGACCGGACGGCATGGGTTCTTCTCTACCTATGAAGCGTTTGCCCATGTGATTGACTCGATGTTTAATCAGCACGCCAAATGGTTGTCGATTTGCAATGACATTCACTGGCGCGAAGAGGTGCCATCCTTAAATATCCTGATTACCTCTACCGTTTGGCGGCAAGACCACAATGGCTTTACCCATCAAGATCCAGGCTTTATTGATGTGGTGCTGAATAAGAGTCCAGATGTGGTGCGGATCTACATGCCGCCCGATGTCAATACGTTGCTGTCGGTTGCAGATCATTGCCTACGCAGCAAGAATTACATCAACGTGATTGTCTGCGACAAACAGACGCACTTGCAATATCACAACATGCATGATGCGATTAAGAACTGCACCAAAGGCATCGATATTTGGGAGTGGGCAAGCAACGACCAAGGAGTCGAGCCGGATGTGGTGATGGCAACAGCGGGAGATATTCCCACGAAGGAATCGCTGGCGGCATCGTGTATACTACGGGAGCATTTTCCGGATTTGAAGATTCGTTTTATCAATGTGATTGACTTGCTCAAATTGCAGCCTGAAGTAGAGCATCCTCACGGGTTGAGCGATCGCGACTTTGATAGTCTCTTCACCCCTGACAAACCGGTGATCTTCAACTTCCACGGCTACCCTTGGTTGATTCACCGCCTCACTTACCGCCGCACCAACCATAACAACATCCATGTGCGCGGCTACAAAGAGAAGGGGAATATCAACACCCCGCTAGACTTGGCAATCCAAAACCAGATTGATCGCTTTAGTATTGCGATCGATGTGATTGATCGAGTGCCTAAACTGATGGTTGCCGGTGCCCATGTGAAGGAAATGCTCAAAGATGAGCAGATTTCTTGCACCAGCTATGCCTATGAACACGGCATCGATCGCCCCGATGTTGTGAACTGGAAGTGGCCTCATTAACGACGTATAGCGCAATCAGCAGGTGCCCACCCCGACACCTGCTGATTGCGCAGGATCGTTCGGTTTGGCTTGACTGCTACATAGCAACGGATGAATGACACAAAGATCTTTGAGAAATAAGGAATAACGGACGGTTGCTGTCTTGACCTTTCCTCGTACTGCTGTATCATCAGCAAAATACCAATCGAAATCTTTACTTCTCACCGAATCTGTTCCATATTGGTTTATTTATTCAATCGACTTATCCCGTTCAACTGAACTCTGCTGTTGAATCACAGCCTTTGGGCAATTTACAGGCAATAATAAGGAACTGAGACGATGCAAACTGCTCCAACCCCTCCCGAATGTCCTACGGTTCGCGTTGAAGATGACCGCACCGGGCTGGATATTGAAACAATAAAACGGGCTTTTTTAGATAACTTGTTCTACATTCAGGGCAAGTTTCCAGAAATTGCGACCCAAAATGATTACTACATGGCGCTTGCCTACACCGTGCGAGATCGCCTGTTCCGTCGTTGGCTCAACACCGCTGAAACCTATAGCAAACAGGGTGCGCGTACCGTTTGTTACCTATCAGCCGAGTTTTTGATGGGTCCTCACCTTGGCAACAACCTGATCAACCTGGGCATTTTTGATACCGTCAAACAGGCGATGACCGAACTAGGGTTGAACCTAGATGAACTCTTTGAAAAAGAAGAAGAACCCGGTCTGGGCAATGGCGGTCTGGGACGGCTCGCTGCCTGCTATTTAGACTCTCTGGCATCGCTGGAAACGCCTTCGATTGGCTATGGCATTCGCTACGAGTTCGGCATTTTTGACCAAGATATCAAAGATGGCTGGCAGGTAGAAGTGACGGACAAGTGGCTCCGGTTTGGCAATCCTTGGGAAATTGCCCGCCCTGAGTGGGAAGTAGACGTTAAATTTGGCGGACACACGCAAGCCTTTACCGATGAACACGGCAATTACCGGGTGCTATGGATTCCGGCTAAGGTGGTGCGCGGTGTGCCTTACGATACGCCAATTTCGGGTTACAAAGTCAACTCCTGCAACACGTTAAGGCTGTGGGCTGCTGAAGCAACAGATTCGTTTGACTTTGATGCCTTTAACGCGGGTGATTATTCTGGTGCCGTCTTCAAAAAGATGGAATCGGAAACCATTTCCAAGGTGCTGTACCCGAACGACAACATGACCCAGGGGAAAATCCTGCGGCTAGAGCAACAGTTTTTCTTTGTATCTTGCTCGTTGCAAGATATGTTCCGCATTCTAAAGCGGCAAAATATCGCGATCGAGCGGTTCCATGAAAAGTTCACCCTTCAGTTAAACGATACTCACCCCACGATCGCGGTTGCAGAACTGATGCGTCTGCTGATGGATGAACACGGCATGGAATGGGATAAAGCCTGGAGTATTGTTACAAAAACCCTCGCCTATACCAACCATACCCTCTTACCAGAAGCCCTCGAACGTTGGCCCATCGGGCTATTTGGGTCGATGTTGCCCCGCCATTTAGAAATTATCTACGAAGTCAACCGTCGGTTCTTAGATGACCTGCGGATCAAGTTTCCTGATGATGCGGATCGGCTCAGCCGGATGTCGATCATTGACGAAAGTGGTGAGCGCTATGTGCGGATGGCACATTTAGCCTGTGTGGGTAGCCATGCCATCAATGGAGTTGCGGCACTTCACACCAAATTGCTAAAGCAAGATGTGCTGCACGACTTTGCAGAAATGTATCCAGAGAAATTTGTGAATGTGACCAACGGCGTAACTCCTCGCCGTTTTATGGTGCTGAGCAATCCTCGTCTGACTAGCTTGATTACTAGCAAAATTGGCGACAATTGGGTTAAGCAGCTAGATGAACTACGTCAATTAGAAGGTTATGTCAACGACAGCGGCTTCTGTAGCGAGTTTCGCAATATCAAACACGCGATCAAACAAGACTTATCGAACTACATCAAGGGCTCATACGATATCAACATCGACCCCAACTCGATATACGATATTCTGTCGAAACGGATTCATGAATATAAGCGTCAACATTTGAATGCGTTGCATATCGTGACGCTATATAACCGGATTAAGGCGAATCCTGATATCGACATCACACCGCGCACCTTCTTGTTTGGTGGCAAGGCGGCTCCGGGTTATTACATGGCGAAGTTGATTATCAAACTAATCAATTCGATCGCCGATGTCGTAAACCGTGACCCCGATGTGCGCGATCGCCTCAAGGTCTTGTTTATGAAGGACTACAGCGTCAAGTTTGCCCAGCGAGTCTATCCGGCAGCAGATCTATCCGAGCAGATTTCTACTGCTGGTAAGGAAGCTTCCGGTACAGGCAACATGAAGTTTGCCATGAACGGGGCACTCACCATCGGCACCTTAGATGGAGCCAATGTGGAAATTCTAGAAGAAGTGGGAGCCGAAAACTTCTTCCTGTTTGGGCTAACGGCGGCAGAGGTGGCTGCCAAAAAAGCAGCAGGCTACAATCCACAGGACTTCTACCATGCTGATGCTGAACTAAAGTTGGCGATCGATCGCATTGCCTCTGGCTTCTTCTCCCATGGAGATACGGAACTGTTCAAGCCGCTAATTGATGATTTGATGTATCACGATCAATATCTCCTGTTTGCCGACTATCGCTCTTATATTGATTGTCAAGATCGCGTTGGCTTGGCATATCGAGATCAAGATCACTGGACTCGGATGTCGCTGTTGAACACGGCACGGATGGGTAAATTCTCGTCTGATCGCTCCATTCGCGATTATGTCAATCACATTTGGCACGCGAAGCCTGTGACGATTGATTTGAAAGAGTATGTTCAAGGTGCTGGCATTATGGATATCCCGAATGGAGTTTCTCTATAGGTAAAACGAGCGATCGCGCGATGGGGCATTGCATTCAGTGGTGCCCCGACCTGTTTAAAGTCCAAAACTCTAGTTCTGACTTTAAAGAATCAGGTATAGTTCTAGGAAAGTTAGCCACCTGATTGTCTTAACTATGAACAGCAAAGAACCCAGCTTTCTCGCCGAGAACCAGTCTGTCACTTCGCTGGTCGCCCAATTACACAACTACTTCCACAATTCCTATTCCCGCGACAAACTGCTTCGGAGCACCTTAATCAGCCAAATGGAAGCAGCCGAGGGTGAACAAGTGCTTGAATTGCAAAGACAACTTCGAGAGATCGACGAAGAACTTGCTCTACTCGGTATTTTGAGCGACTCTCTTTCGATCGCCGATCGCTTACTGCACATGCGCTCTGTGCGGCGAGACCTGGGACCCACCAGCGGCGCATACAAAATCCATCATGATCAGCCTTCCCAAGTGCAAGATAAAACAGCTTGAGAATGACATGATGCGAATAACGAGTAGGAAATGATCGTCTACTAATCGCAACTTGCCATTCTCATGATGAAATCGTTCAGTTAACCTATTTTATCAATTGTCATGAGCCTCAAAGTTTATTTTCTCCGTCATGGAGAAACTGATTTCAGTCAAACAGGGAACTACTGTGGCGATCTAGATGCTGAACTTACGCCTGAAGGAATAGAAATGGCAAAGGCGTTTACAGACGCATACAAAAGCCTACCGTGGGAAGCGGTATATGTCAGCCCGATGAAACGCACGATCGCCACTGCAAAACCTTTGTGTGATGCCGTGGGCGTTGACATGCAGATTCGTCCTGGTTTGAAGGAAATAGCCTACGGCAAGTGGGAAGGGCAAACGCTAGACTACGTGAAGCAGAATTTTGGCGAGGATTATCAGCGCTGGCGAGCAGAACCTGCCTGGAACGCACCCACGGGCGGCGAAACCTCCGTGCAAATTGCCAGCCGTGCTTCATTGGTGATTGCTGAAATTCAAGAAAAATATCGAGCCGGAAACGTGCTGGTTGTCTCTCACAAAGCCACCATCCGAATTATGCTATGCATCCTGCTGGGCATAGATTTGGGGCGTTACCGCGATCGCATTAACGTCCTCACTACTTCCATCAGTATCGTCACATTTAATGAACATGGACCGCTACTAGAAGTGCTAGGCGATCGCTACCATATCCCCGAACATATCCGCAATCGACCCGGTACATAAATCGCGATCGCCTATCCATCGCTGTTATGATCAGCGTTAATTCCCAGAGGCTCCCCAATGTCTCAAGCTGCTGAGAAACCTACAATTGTCTCCTCTCTTTACGAGGTCGATTTCTATGCTTGGACTCAAGAACAAGTGATTCTCCTGCGTGAGCAGAAATGGAGTCAGGTAGATCTCGCGAATGTGCTGGAGGAGATTGAGAGTTTGGGCAAGCAGCAACGCCAAGAGCTACGGAATCGACTAGGGATTCTTTTAGGACACCTGCTTAAATGGCAGTTTCAGCCTGACTATCGTAGTAAAAGCTGGCAGGCAACCATTCGAGAGCAACGCTATCGCATTCGTAAACTGTTGGATGACAGCCCCAGCCTAAAGCCTCACCTTTTGGAAGCGATCGCCTATGGCTATGAACTGGGTCTAGCGTTGGTCGTACAGGAAACGCCCTTAGATTACGGCGATTTACCAGAACGTTGTTCTTACCTTTTAGAGCAAATTTTGGACGATGCTTTTTTTCCTGATTAGCTGGAAAAAGGGGCGATCGCTACCCCATTTGAGACTGGAGAACTATATTTCGTTTGCGATGATTGTTCCCTATCAAATGAGTCAGGGGTTTAGAAGGCTCTAAACCCCTGAACTTACCTCAACGACTGACTGATCAGCCATGCCATTGATCGTAATTTAATGGGACTACGCGATTACGCGATCTCTGGACTGTTACAGATTAGGGGGCAAAAGCACCTTGTCAATTACGTGGATCACGCCATTGCTGGCTTTGATGTCGGTTTGGAGAACATTGGCATTGTTGACCATCACCTTGCCACCTTGAACTTTCACCATCACGGGGCTACCTTGCACCGTTTTGACTGAGCCAGGTTTAACATCTTTTGCCATAACGGTGCCCGAAACTACATGATAGGTCAATACTTTCTGTAGCTTGGCTTTGTTTTCAGGCTTCAGAAGACTTTCCACAGTCCCTTTGGGTAGTGCGTTGAAGGCTTCGTTAGTCGGGGCGAATACAGTGAAAGGACCTTTGCCAGATAAAGTTTCCACTAACCCGGCTGCCTTCACGGCTGCAACCAAAGTGGAAAAAGACTTATTGCCACTTGCTACATCAACGATGGTGTTGGTTTTAGCCATATTGGTTTTAGCAGGCATGGACATAGATCCACCTTTTTGCATTTCTGCCAAAGTCGGTGATGGGGTGATCGCATTGGAGAAGAGGGTAGCAACGAAAGCAGCGCCGCTCGCAATTACCAAAGTTTTTAAGCTTAAAACGTTCATCAGTTTTTCCTTACGACGGATAGTCAGTTTGAAATCTGTGCCTAAACACTTTGACTATGGTGTAGACGGGAAATATGTAAAGAAAGTTCACAATACTTTAATTTTATTTGAGATATTTTAATTTTTGCAAATTAATTTATGATTTGATTAAGCAAAAACTGATGCAGAGGCAGCTTGAAGGACTCATCCGCTATGAAGGATTTAGGGCATTGCTGAATCTGGGGAGGAAATTTGTAGGGGCAATCCCTTATGGTTGCCCTCCACTTACGTCAGGGTAGGCACAAGACCTACCCCTACAGTCAAAAATCATACTTGCATTCAGCAACGCCGGGTTTAGCTTAATGCTTCTCGATCCAGCAATGCTCGTTTTCGCTCAATGCCCCAGCGATAGCCGCTCAGATCGCCATTACTGCGAACGACTCGATGGCAAGGAATGGCAACTGCAAGCGTGTTTGCGGCACAGGCAGTCGCCACCGCTCGGATGGCTGTGGGCTGATCAATCTGTTTGGCAACTTCGGCATAGCTGACCGTTGTGCCCGGTGGAATTGCCTGCAACGCCTGCCAAACTCGCTGTTGAAAGGCAGTGCCCTGGATATCGAGTGGTAGATTGAGTCCGCGTTCACGAAGTGTCTCTGAAAGAGAATCGCGGTTGTCAATAAATCTAATCACCTGGGCGACCCAGCTAGAGAACGTTGGATCAGATTCCTGTAATTGGGCCGTGGGGAAGCGGGTCTGGAAGCGCTCGGTCAATAGTTCTGGCATATCGCCCAACTCGATCGCGCAAATGCCCCGCTCAGTCGCCGCCACCAAAACCCAGCCTAAAAACGATCGCGCGATCGCAAACTGGACTTCAATATCTCCACCTACTGCTCCTGTTTTGTCTTGATTGGATGTCATGCCTAACATCGCGATCGCTCCTGCATAAAACTACTATGAATGATTGCCAGAGAATCATGAGTCAATGGTCTATGGAGCAATGATTCGGTTGATGCTGCGGCGATTAGAAAATAATTGCAGAAGATGGAAGAAAGAATCAGCTTAACACTCCTTTACAAGCACCCTCTTAGTGCCCTTCGTCATTCGGAACTCGTCATTTGGCTGATTGTGTAGGCTAGTTTGTCGGCGATCGCGCTGATCCACTGCTCGTCTTGGCGGGTGTAGCTGCGGGGGGCGTTGGCACCCAAAATCAGAGCACCGTTTTCACCCATTGGCTGACAGATTACGCCTTGAGTGTTTTCTGGCAGGTAATCAAACTCGATTTTACCGGGATAAACCGCTAGTGCCACTAGGTAAATGGGCTTTTGTTTCTCTAAAACGCGCTGGAGAATTACCCCAGGTTTGATGATCGCTTGTTCTGGCAAAATGCCCCGACGGAGGATGATTTTGCCGTCGTGCCAGACGATCAGCGATCGCGTCACGGTATTGGTGAGCAGCAGATGAGATGCCCAGGCAAGCTCGGTTTGGAGTGGTTCTGGCAAGGTGCGATCGAGGTCAAAAATTTCAGTGCCCACTAACTGCACGCTATCGGGAGATCGGGGTTGAACGCGCTGCCAAATCAGCCCGGTCAAGATCAGCACGGCGCAGGCTATAATCCCCACCACATCGGATCGTGCTTGAGTCGGAGTCAAACTGTCAGTCAGTACCCGATTGATCAACAACAAGGTTCCTGCCAACCCTCCGACTGCAAATGGAATTAACCTTAATATCAAATTTGGATCAGATTTTGTCATTCCACACTTTAAAAGGCGCTATATTCAAAAGCTTTAATATACTGGTCTTGCCAATCTACTCTAGCAAGTTCGGTCGCGCCCGTTGAAGGAAGATAACCGTGTTTGACGTGTTCAGTTCTGCTTTGGTTTCGGTGTGGATCGCAGTGTCAGGAGTGCCGCAGTCGTTTAATTCTGCCGTGGATGTGCTGCAAACCACGCCTTGGTTAGTCAATGGTGCCCATGCGGATAGTACGACCGATGCCCTATTGCAACAATATTTGAAAGGATTAGCAGGCGAAGGCTTGCCAGTTGAGGCGCAGGGCGTATGGCTGCAATCTGGATCGATGGTGTTGTCTAGCAATCAGGGGTCTACGCCGTTGCCTGCGGCATCGCTGACCAAGATTGCCACGACTCTAGTTGCGTTGAATACTTGGGGAGCCGAGCATCGTTTTGAAACGGTGATTAGTACGACGGCGCAAGTGCAGCAGGGCGTGGTGAATGGCGACTTGATTATTCGGGGGGGCGGCGATCCGCTACTGGTTTGGGAACAGGCTTTTGCGGTGGGGAATGCGCTGAACAAACTGGGGATCGCCAAAGTCACGGGCAATCTGGTGATTGTGGGCAATTTTCAAATGAATTTTGAAGTGATGCCAGAGAAAGCGGGAGCGTTGTTGAAGCAAGCGTTGAATGCTAGTACCTGGTCGGAAGATGCGATCGCCCAATACCAAAGCCTCCCACCCGGTACGCCCCGTCCTCAAATTGAAATTGCCGGCGCGGTGCGAGTCGTCCCAGAAAGCTCGTTGCCGCAAACCCAAGAGGTGTTGCGCCATCAGTCGTTACCGCTAGTGCAAATTTTGAAGCTGATGAATGTGTATAGCAACAACGTGATCTCACAAACCTTGGCAGATTTGGCGGGGGGTGCGCCAGTGGTTGCCCAAAAAGCGGCGGCACTATCGGGCGCTCCGGCTCAAGAAGTTTTGTTGGCGAATGGGTCTGGGTTGGGCGTTGAAAACCGGATTTCTCCACGGGCGGTATATGCCATGCTGTCGGCGGTGCAGCGCTATGCGATCGCCCATAATTTGACGATCGCCGATTTATTTCCCATCGCTAGCAAAGATCAAGGCACCATTCAAGACCGCCCGATTCCTGGAGCTTCGGTCGTCAAAACCGGGACGCTCAATGATGTGAGTGGGTTAGCAGGAGTGTTACCTACCCGCGATCGCGGCTTAATCTGGTTTGTGATCATGAACCGGGGCAGCGATTTGGATAGCTTGCGCGCTCAGCAAGATCAACTGCTGCAAGGCTTGACCCAGCAATGGGGATCGGTGGCGGCGGTGCCAATCGCGATCGCCCCGCGTCGCCCGATTGATCCAGCCAGTGCGTTGTCGAATCTTAGCGATCGTAATGAAGTCTTACTGGCTCCGCAATAAACAAGGAATTTTTGCAAATGACTCGATACCAGACTTGTTAACAACTTAAACCGTTAATCTTGCCGTTTGACGAAAATTCATCTTCCCATATCCGAAACGTTGGGAACGGCTAATGTATTCATGTTTTGAAGAGAAACTAAGCAATTTTCAACAACAAAGAAAACCCGTTTACTATGAGCGAAAAGCAAGATCAAGATCAAGTGGAAGAACTCTTAAAAAAATTTGGTGTGTTTCTCCAGCAGGATCGAACAGCTAAATTGCTCGAACCTGAAGAACTCAAAAATATCTTTGAAAAACTCACGAAAGAAAATGACTTAATTAAACGAGAAATTTTATTAATTAAAGATGCCAAACGCTTTGAAATTCCATTAGAAGAATATCGTCGGCTATATGCACTTTATACGAAGAAAACTAATCCCATAACTAAATTTTGGCAGCTATTAAAACTAGATAAAGCATTCAAATGGTTTGGTGGCGAGAAAAAACCTTGGGATTTTGTTCAATTGCTTGCAACGCTCTCTCTTCCTATATTGATCGCTTATGGCACAACAGCTTTCACAGATACCCGTGCAAAACAAGAAACACTCACCAAATACTATGACTACATCAATAGCTTGATTACAGCAGAAGAGAATAAGCCTATTGATCAAGCAAAAAAATCACCGGACACAAACGAAGGAACTAGCAAAATCTGGATTGTTGCGAGAGCTAGAACACTGGCAGCACTGAGAGATTTGAAGGGCGATGAAGAACGCAAAGTTCAGCTTTTAATTTTCTTGAAAGAAGCTGGATTAATTGAGAGAAAATCACCCAAAATTTCACTTGCAAATGCTGATTTGACAAACCTCAACTTGAGTAACCGTAATCTATCTGATATTAATTTGAGTCGTGCTAACTTACAAAGAACGAATATAAAAGGTAGTAGTCTTTCCAATGTGGATTTAAGCCAAGCTATCATGCGTGAAACTTCTTTGAATCAGGAAACGGATTTGAGAGGTTCCAATTTACGGCTTGCAGAGGTGCAACCACCGACTTTAATGATGGCTCAATTATGCGGTACTGGAATGATCGAAATAGATCGAGATACAAATCGGCAAGTAATTAATAATCGAGATTGCCTTGGAGGAGGATATGCGAGCACTGCGACAGGCGTTGGATTAAACATCTATGAAGGTCCAGGATTGGATTATCCGGTGGTAGGTGCAGTTCCTGATGGCACATTTTTACCAACGGCTGGCGGAACTGTGTATCGCGATGGATATGCCTGGGAACAGATAACAGATGGAGGTTGGGTTCAAGCAGACTATTTGGAATGATGGAAAGGCAAAATCTGATGACTTTATGTACCTTCATCATGCTGCTTAGGGCAAAAGCTCGGTAACGCCCATGTAAGAGGTTTTAATAGCCAGTCCGATGAGGATGTAAGGTGCCCCCCAATTTTGAGCATGGAATGAGCGATCGCCCAGCAAATTGTGGTGGAAAAATATGGGGGCGCGATCGCGGTCAACTCAGTCCTAGGCATGGGCACTGAATTGGTGCTGATGCTCCCCCTGAATACCAAGGATTAAGAGTGAAAAGGGGAGGCGATTTTGAGTGCGATCGGGGCAACTGGGACACGGCGGAATCTCTCTATCAGCGATCGCTGAAGTTGCGGGAAGAACTGGACGACCGATCCGGCATGGCAACGTCTTGGGGAGTGTTAGGCGACATTGAGCGCAATCGGGGCAACTGGGATGCGGCAGAAACGCTCTATCAAAAATCAATGGACCTTCATCAAGAATTAAAAAGTACCTGGGGACTAGCACATAACAACTACGACCTTGCCCAACTCCATCGACAACGGGGCAACCACGACCGTGCCCAGCACCACTACACTACCGCTCACCAGCTTTTTACTCGCCTCGGTGCCCTCAAAGAAGTGGAACGCCTTGAGAAAGAATGGGCAGAATGACACCGCCTCCAGTTTCTCCAATCAGCAATTTAGGCAGAACGCACCGTCGAACTCTCCGCCCATCCCGTCACTCAAGCTTTGTTGCAGCAGATTCAGGCTGATGGATAAGAACTGCGATAATTTGAATAGCAATCTCAATCGCGAAACCAATGGAAACCTTACTTCAGCGCATCAC
>JBGTAZ010000317.1:0-13835 GCA_041749615.1 Leptolyngbyaceae cyanobacterium
ACCGCCCTTAAACAATCGGCATTGCTGAATCTGGGGAGGAAATTTGTAGGGGCAATCCCTTGTGGTTGCCCTCCACTTACGTCAGGGTAGGCACAAGACTACCCCTACAGTCAAAAATCATACTTGCATTCAGCAACGCCGGAAATATTTTGAGTTTTGAGTCGTGTTGGAGTGTGCCCCTTGCCTCTCGCCCCTCGCCATTCTACTTGGTGGGTGTGCAATACTTTTTAGGATGTGTTTGATTGGTGGGAAACCCTGGAGAAAGTTGCCATGTCTTACGAAGTTGCTCAACAGGTTTTAGATAAGCTTGCCCTGGCTACCGAGCTTTTCACCGCTGGCTACATGGGTACTGCCTTCACCCTTTATGCCTGGAAGCGTGCTGCTGAACCCGTTAAAGTACCCTTTGCAACGCCCCTACATTTGCCTCAAGCCACAGCCCCAGAACTCATTGAGCGAGTCTCAAAATCCATGTCTACCGATGCAAATTGACCAGCCAGCACTGGCGCGATCTCCCGTTCCCTTCCAGCATCAAAATCAATTGAACAATGATGGGGAAACCAATGATCTTTTTCTCCGTCAGCTTGTGCATCCCATCCAAATTTCACTTTTGCATATAAAACTACGGAAAACTATACATTAATCCTGTAGAAGGGGAAGGATAGACAAAGAAATATCTAACGCTTTGGACTGCAAATCGATTATTACTTCAATCTAGGAAAGGAATTATGTCACTTACGAGTTTAGTTAAAGGACTCAATGCCTTTCACAGTAGCTATTTTAATGATCACCATGAGATGTTTGAACAACTCTCTCAGGGGCAGTCTCCAGAAGTGTTATTCATCACCTGTTCTGATTCACGGATTGATCCCTGCTTGATTACTCAAGCACAACCGGGCGAACTGTTTGTCATGCGAAATGTGGGCAACATTATTCCTTCCTATGGGGCAGCCAGTAGCGCTGAATCCGCTGGAATTGAGTATGCCGTGCAGGGGTTGGGAATTCGCGATATCATCATCTGTGGTCATTCTCACTGTGGCGCGATGCGGGGCTTGCTGCAAGTGGGCAACTTAGCTGAGCAAATGCCTGCGGTTTATGATTGGCTGAAACGGCATGGTGAACCGACTCGTCGCCTGGTGCTAGACAATTATGGCGATTTGCCAGCCGATGACCTATTGAAGGTGGCGATCGAGCAAAATGTGTTGACGCAAATCGAAAATTTGGAAACCTATCCGGTGATTCGCTCGAAGTTGCACAGCCAACAACTGAATCTCCATGCGTGGATGTATGAAATTGAAACGGGTAGAGTGTTTGTTTACAATTCGGAGCAGGGGAAGTTTACGCTGATCAAAAACAAATCCTTCCCAGTCCCTGATCCCTTGATTACAACGCCCCAATCAAGTGAGAGCGCTAAAGAAGTTCTAGTTTGAAGAGACGCTGAATAGTTTGACGAGCCGCGCTGTAACCCCCATCAAAATAAATGCCCGCGATCGCTGCTTCTACGGTTTCTGCCAACATATCCGGCTGCTCATTGGAATTTTGCTGTTTTTCCACAGCCCCTCGTTTAATCAGATAGTCTATCTCCAGCGCTTGCCCAATTCGCGCCAAATTTTCTACTTGCGTTAGTTCAATTTTGCGAAACACGATATCCGGTTGACTATCGCAGCCAGAGCGAATTAGCCACTCGGTCAGCACCGCATCAATCAACGCACTTCCTAATAAACTGTAGGCTTCCTGATCCGCGCAGGGTTGGGGCTGTTCCATTGCATAAGTTTTGCGAGTCAGCGATCGCGATAGGATACGCTTATCAAAGAAAAAATAACCTAGCTTCTCTTCCAAACTCATTTGCAGTTGTACTCCATTCGTAATTCGCTATTCGCCATTTCTTTTTATGATGCACGGCTTCATTCCTCCTGAGCGCTTCTTTGCCTATTTATCGTGGACGGATATTGAAGCGATGCCTAATAAAGATCGGGTGGTGATCATTCAGCCGATTGGTGCGATCGAACAACATGGACCACATTTGCCGCTGATAGTGGATAGCGCGATCGCTCAAGCTGTGTTGGGGAAAGCCTTGGATCAACTCGATCCCGCGATTCCAGCTTATGCGTTGCCCTCGTTGTATTACGGCAAATCGAATGAGCATTGGCATTTTCCCGGCACCGTGACGCTGACCGCGCACACTTTAATCGCGCTGCTGATGGAAGTGGGCGAAAGCATTTATCGGGCTGGATTTCGCAAGTTTATTTTGCTCAACGCTCATGGGGGACAGCCCCAAATCATGGAGATTGTGGCGCGAGATCTGCACCAAATTCACGATGATTTTGAAGTGTTTCCGTTTTTTGTTTGGAGAGCGCCCCACATTACCAAGCAGCTATTGACCGAAAAAGAAGCACAACTGGGCATTCATGCGGGGGATGCCGAAACGAGCCTGTTGCTGTCGATTTTGCCCGACCAGGTAAAAATGGATCGTGCCAAAGCAGAGTATCCCCACGGGTTGCCGCAGGATAGTTTGCTCACCCTCGAACGCAATCTACCCATTCCCTGGATGACGCGAGACATCAGCCGCAGCGGCGTGATTGGCGACCCCACAACTGCCACGGCTGAAAAGGGCGATCGCATCCTTTCATCCCTCGCGGACGGTTGGGCACAGGTGATCACCGATGTTCATCGGTTTCAGCAACCGCAAGCTTGGAAAGAGTAGAGTTTTGAGTTTTACAGCCATTTTCAGATGAATGTGCCACGCTTGCAAACTCTATAAGCCCCCAAAGTCCCCCAGAATTGGGGGACTTTGGCTCTAGTTCCCCCCAGAATTGGGGAGCTAGGGGGGCGAAAACTGCTGTAAGTTTTAAGCTTTGAATCTTCAGCTTATTCAAATAGCCGAAAGTAGGGATAGCGTACAGGTGCGCCCGGTTCCTTTTCCAGGTCAAAATTAATCACTTCCCAGCAAGGATTTTGTTTGGCATCGGGGCTAAACTCAACGGGTAAACCATAAAGGCGCGGCTTCGGCGGTTCACTTTGCCCCCGCCAGGGCGCACTCCGCTCTAAATAAGTATTAATCAAGTCAGTGTAGCGACTGGCAATAATCACACGGGTTGCCCGATAGCCCTGAGTGTAAAGCCGATCCAGCGCTTCATGAATTTCAAACCGAATGCCATCAGGATGGGTATGTTGGCGATACCATTCGTTTTCCCACTGCTTCCAATGCCGCCCAGACTGTAGATGAACCAGGTCACTCGTTTGAGGATCTGCTTCAAATGCCCCATGGCGCTGACAAAGATAGGTATCTGTCAGCGTGAGCGCCTGAATCGTTTGGCGGCAATGGGGGCACTGAATTTCAGGTCCAAAAATTGGGTATTGCAACGCAAGGTTTATCATTGGGGCGAGTTTGCCTGTCTATGCATCAGTGCCAGTGGGTCTATTATACTCAGGAAGGCTTACAGCCTCCTTAGGTAATTCTAACGACACTTTTACCGGGATTTAGAAACTCGCGTGGATGATTTGAATGATTTTAGCGATCGCGCCTTACTTTCCGCCTTTGGGCACTCTCCTGAACTATCCGAAGCAGCCTTTGTTGCCCACAATGCAACGGTCATTGGTCGAGTAACCGCTGCACAAGGAGCCAGCATTTGGTATGGCGCAGTCGTTCGCGCAGACGTTGAGCAAATCCAAATCGGGGCAAGCAGCAATGTTCAAGATGGAGCGATTTTGCATGGCGATCCAGGCGAACCGACGCTGTTAGAGGATTATGTCACGATCGGACATCGTGCCGTGATTCATGGCGCTCAGGTAGAACGAGGGTGCCTGATTGGCATCGGCGCGATCGTGCTAAACGGGGTGCGGATTGGAACAGGCAGCATTGTTGGTGCCGGAGCCGTAGTCACTAAAGATGTTCCCCCGCGATCGCTGGTGATGGGCATTCCCGGCAAAGTGATGCGCGCACTATCCGAAACCGAAGCTGCCGACTTAATCAGCCACGCTCAAAACTATGAGAGACTTGCCCTCGTTCATGCGGGCAAAGCAACAGATCTAGGGTTTACTGTCGATAGCCCATCAGAAGCATAGTCAAACCCGTCATCTAGCAATTTCAACGAACAGTCTTTTTGCAAAAAGGCTAGTAAAACGCACTCACATACGATAAAACAGAAGTATGAGAATCATTTAAAAATCTTTATCGACGGGCAGAGAGGTATCTTATGGACTGGCGTTTACTCATTGTTATTCTTCCCTTAGCATTGGCATTAGGCTGGGTCTTCAGAAATATCGGTCAACAAGCGATCAAACAGGGACAAGACTTTATCTCCAAAGACTAGCCTTGAATATTGATTCACTTCAACCATTACAATCCGCCTCCTTCATGGAGGCATTTTTGTGAATACAATCGCTATCGCCTATCGCCCATTCGCCACTACATCTGCGCCATCCAATCTAAACACCGCTGCATTTGTTGTTGCATTGTTTCGCGGTTTGCATGGTAACGGCGACCATGCCCCGGCAAAACCCATTCAAACGAATACTCAGCGAGTTTATGCATCGATCGCGTTAATTCTGTCCAGGAGTACCAGCAGGCAGAGCGGAAGGCAATGAGCTGATCGAGATCGCTCGACCAGGCAAGATGATCACCCGAAAATAAAAAGGTATTGTTATAAAGCAACACCGTATGTCCTTTGGTGTGTCCCGGCACGGGAATAATCAGCAAATCTGGCGTGAATTGAACGGGGTCAGATCCAGACAGTTGCACTTCTACACCACGAGTCCCCTGAGTAACTTCATCCTGGTGCAAAATTCGCTCACAGTTGAAATGATCGCGAAATTTCTGATGATCCGCCACATCATCACGATGAGTTAGATATAAATACCGAATACCGCCCATCTCTTCTAATCGCTTGACTAAGGGCGGCGCGAAACGAGGTGAATCCACCAACACATTTCCTTCGGCGCGCTGAATGAAATAGCTGGCAGCACCAAAAGATTTTTCTGCATGATAGCCGCAGTGGTAAACGTTCTCCGCCACATGAAGCGGGAAACTTTGGTGAACGCTTTTAATATCTTCAGGCTTTGCGATGGTGCCAATAGATGATGTGGGGCAAGCTAGAAGCGCTTGCATTGCTCGTAGGCGATCGCTTTCGTTGACAGGCTGATACTGCACCGCAGATTGATCACCAACTTCGTAAAATACGTCTGGAGCCATCCAGCGGCAAGTATCACAATTGATACAGGTAGAGTCTACATAAAAATCACCGTCACTGTTTTCGGGACGGCGGTGGGTGAGGTGAGCCATAAAAGCCTAGGGTGCGACTGTATAACAATCACGTATGAGTTGATCTATTCCTATTCTAGGATTCTGATTGAGTAATCAGCCCATCGCTGTAAACTCGAAGCCTGCGCCCACGCCAGTAAACATTTTGCCCATAGGAACCCATTACCCACACTGCAAAACTCAGCAAATCTCGGAGTGGCACTGCCCACAGCCACGGAATTAAATTGGGCGCTGCCATGCTGCGAATGGAGATAAATACCTGGATGTAGCGAACTAGAAAGCAAGTTAAAGTGAGCGCGATCGCCCAATTTGCAAAGTGAGAGATCAGCAATAGCGGTAGGCAGAACACGGTGGCATGGCAAAAAATCATTGAATAATACTGTGCGCCCCGATTAAAGCGAATCGTTCGTGCCCAGCGGAGTTCTCGTTGATAAACATCCCCAATGCTTTCTGTGCCTGTGTCTGACTCCAATACATAGCGAGATAGTTCCACTACATAGCCTGCTGCGGCTGCCCGTTTGCCAATATTGTAGTCAGACCCAATCCGGTTTAGATGCAAGCCGCCATAGTTGATCAGCGCATCCCGACGAGTGGCGATCGTGGTTCCGATCGCGCACTTCAGCCCTTTGTCGATCGCCTGTGCAATCAACAAGCTGGGAATAAAATCAAAACAGCGCCCAAAAGAGGCGATCGCGGCACCCAACGATTGTGGGTTATGACCAATAAACGCACAGGTGACCATGCCTACTTTGGCATCCAAAAGGGGAGTGGTCACTATCTCAATGTAATTCAGCGGAACGCGAATATCACTATCAACAAAAATAATCCAGTCATACCGAGCCTCTTCCAATAAATAACTCAGGCTGCTGTCTTTATAGTTAATTCCACGCGGTTCTAGCCCAGTAAAAACTCTCACTTTGTCCGGAAATTTATTGGTTAGCTCTTTGAGTACTGGAATCGCCGGATCGTGTGGATCAACGACCCCAAACAAGACCTCATAGTTTGCATAAGTTTGATTGCAAAGGGATGACCAATTTTCCCAAGCTCCTGCTTCTAACCCGCACACTGGAACGAGGATAGACACAGGCAAACCCGATAAAGCGATCGCAGGATTGAAAAAAGAAGATTTTTCGGCACTAGGGTTGATAGCCTTTGCTTGCGGGAGGGCAGCATTAGAACCAAAGAAACGACTGGTAAAAAATGCACATCCCAAATAAAACGCAACCCCTCCAATAATCAACAGTCCAACCATCACTTCCAAAACAATCATTGTTCAGATCCACAAGGATTTCAGTTGACTTCTAATTTTCTCCCAATCTATTGCACTTAGAACTTGGGTGTTGCTGAATCATCGCGCAAAATTGATCCAAATATTGATCCAAATATTGATCCAACACACTGCCAATTCAGCAATGTGCCAGTGCGAACAAAAGGCTTGAATGACATTTTTTAGTAGGGCGATCGCCCATTGCGTGAACCCTGTTGATTTTCGGGTGTTTTTGCGGATGCAGGGCAGTGGGCTGCGAAGAGAACTGAATCAAGGTCTTTTTAGCTCTTTTGGTTGTGCAGCGGTCATGAAGTACGCGGTTTTTCTCCAGCATAATGAAGCGGATTGCGGGGCGGCGTGTTTGGGCGCGATCGCCAAGCACTATGGGCAACTGTTCAGCCTGAGCCATCTGCGGGACGCAGTCGGGACGGGGCAACAGGGAACGACACTGTTAGGGTTGCAGCGCGGGGCAGATGCGCTGGGGTTTAATGCGCGATCGGTGAAGGCATCGCCAGACATTTTGCAGCGATTGAATGAAGCGCCATTGCCTGCGGTGATTCACTGGCAGGGCAATCATTGGGTCGTGTTTTATGGCAAGCGGCGACAGCAGTATGTGATTGCCGACCCGGCGATTGGGCTACGGTATTTAAGCGAGCAGGAATTTTGCCAGGGCTGGATGGATTGGGTGATGCTGTTGCTGGAACCGGATGTGGCGCGGTTCTCGGCAGAGGTGGGCAGCGAACGACTTCGTCACGCGAAGCGCGATCGCCCTAGTACTCTCCATCAACTGGGCAAGCGCTTATGGAATTCGCGATCGCTGCTTGCCCAAGTATTGGTGTTAAATCTGATTTTGGGATTGCTATCCATCGCTCTACCATTTTTGATCCAGGTCTTAACGGATGATGTGCTGGTACGGGGCGATCTGAAGCTGTTGAACGCTGTGGCGATCGCGGTTGTCCTTCTGAGTCTGTTCAGCAGCGGTATCGGCTTAGTGCAGTCCAACCTAACCGCATACTTTGCCCAGCGGCTAGAACTGGGGCTAATTTTAGAATTTGGTCACGCCATCCTTAACTTGCCCCTGACCTATTACGAAACCCACCGCAGCGGCGAAGTGATCAGCCGTTTACAAGATATTCAAGCCCTTAACCAGTTGGTGGCACAAGTGGTCATCGGGCTGCCCAGTCAAGTGTTCATCGCGCTGGTGTCCCTTAGTTTCATGACACTGCTGAGCCTCAAACTGACTGTTGCCGCCGTTCTTGTGGCTTTTTTGATGACGCTTTCCACCATTCTGTTCTTGCCCACCTTGCAGCAAAAAACTCGAAATCTGCTGATTTTGGAAGCCGATAATCAGGGCGTATTAGTGGAAACCTTCAAAGGGGCGCTGACGCTGAAAACCACTGCCGCCACAACGCAATTTTGGGAAGAGTTGCAGACGCGCTTTGGACGGCTGGCAACCTTGAGCTTTCGCACCAACCAAATCGGCATTGCTAATACGCAATTTTCGGGGCTGGTTTCCAGCATTGGCGGCGTGGCATTGCTCTGGTTTGGCAGCACCTTGGTGATTAGTAAAGAGTTAAGTATTGGGCAACTGTTGGCATTTAGCAGCCTCAACAACAACTTTACGGGGTTGATTAGTACGTCCATTCGATTTGTGGATGAGTTTGCTCGTGTTCGCACGGCAACGGAGCGCCTGACGGAAGTGATTGACCACCGATCGGAATTGGAGCGTAAACCGAGTAAACCCGCGATCGCGATTTCCAGCAGCGCGGATATTTACTGCGACCAAATTTCGTTTCACTATCCGGGTCGGGTGGAGTTGCTCGATGGGTTTTCGTTGCACATTCCCGGCGGCAAGGCGATCGCGCTCATGGGCAAATCAGGCTGCGGCAAAAGCACGGTGGCAAAACTGCTGGCGGGGCTATATCCGTTGCAGTCTGGCAATGTTCGCATCGGTGCTTATAACCTGACCGATCTGACGCTAGAGTGCGTTCGGCGGCAGGTGATGCTGGTACCGCAAGAATCCCATCTGTGGAGCCGCTCCATTTTAGAAAACTTTCAGCTTGGCAATCCAGGAGTAATGTTTGATGCGATCGTGCAGGCTTGCCAACTGACCGGGGCAGATGAGTTTATCAGTCGATTACCCGATACCTATCAAACTGTGTTGGGAGAGTTTGGTGCTAATCTTTCCGGCGGACAACGGCAGCGACTCGCGATCGCCCGTGCCCTTCTGTTCAACCCGCCCATTTTGATTTTGGATGAATCCACCGCCAGCCTTGACCCAGAAGCAGAAGCTCAAATTCTCGATCGCCTTTTGACCCAGCGGCAGGGAAAAACAACTATTTTGATCAGTCATCGCGACAGCGTGATTAACCGCTCAGATTGGGTGATTTTGCTGGATCAGGGCAAAGTGACGCAAGCAGGAACCTCAGAGCAATTAAGGACTGACTTAAACCTTTATTTTAATCTCCAGTAATTCTCACACTAGCTTCATCAAGGTTTGCGGGAAATACTTAAATCATTGTGTAACAGTAGATAAACAGGGATTGGGAGCGTGCGTCAAAATACCCGCTCTTTTCAAAACATCTCTGTTAAAGCTCAATCTACTAAAGCTCAATCCCCTCAGATGTGGGTTCAAATTAAGTTTGGTTTGATAGGGTTACGTTAAGGTCTATTTACTCATCGCGTGTGTATCTACTCAGTTTTTTAGCATCGAGGATGATTCTCTTTTTGTACTAGCGATGACCATGGATAAAACTAAAATTGCACTATTTGTCGCGATCGCGGCGTTGTCACTCACAGGATGCTCTATAGAAGCACCCGTCAAAGGCTCCAGTTCAACACCAGAAAGTTCAACGGTAGAACGCCAAGCCAAAAGTTCAGTTAGCTCGGCTCTCTTCAACCAGCAAACTTACTTTTTAGAGAAAAAAGTCTTTGCCAATTCTTTTGGCGCATTGGAAGAAGAGATGATCAACACTAAAAACTACAGCTATCGGCTGATCTTAAAACCCGATAAGTTTCAGGGCGTTGCGGTGATAGCAACCTCTAAAAATCCCACACTTCGCAGCTATACCGGGGTTGTGTATGTGGTTAATTCACAGCGATCGGGAACTGTCACCCTCTCCCAGCTTTGTGAAACCAAAGAACCCTCTAAGGTGGCACCCATTCCCCCTATTAGCCCTAAGCGTACTTCCGACAATATTCGCTGTCCGGCAGGTTCTCGCTCGTCTTTTGAACTGTTGGCATTGAGCGATTAGGTCAGTTCTACCCTTTCTTTAAGTCAGTCCTACCCTTTCTATTTAGGTAAGTTTCTATTCAGAAGCAAAGGATCTATGGCATGATTGCGACAATCTTTGGATGATTTATGGATTACGGAAGCGTTGGATTGAATTATTTGATCTGCTTTTTCGCGATCGCTGATATTCTAAATACTCATGAAATGGAACTCAACCACCGGACTCACACTCATTTTGCTGGTATCCATGCTAATTGCCGGGATCTGTAGCGGGATCGCAGGCACAAGCCTGGGGCGCGAAGCTCTAAAAGGCATTACCCAGCCAGACACCCGACCCAACAATTTGGCAAATCGTAAAGGTGATCTTGCTCGAAAAGATGAAGTCTTGATTTTGCCAGAAGATAAAATTATTGCCAACGTTAAAACTCGCATTGGGGGTGGCAAAGGAGCGGCGATAGCGGCGAAGCCAGTTTCCGCAGCAGCGACCAGCACCACACAGGCTCAAGCAAAGTTTCCTTACACCACTGAGAGTGAAGATGTAACGCTAGAAATTCGATCCGTTCAGCAACAGGGCGATTCTTTAATCATCTCGGTGGGATTGCGCAATGCCAGTAAAGCTCCCGTTAAATTTCTGTACAGTTTTTTGGAAATTAAAGATAACCAAGGGAGAACCCTAAGCGCCAATACGGAAGGACTACCCTCTGAGGTACCTGCCGATAATCAAATGTATGCAGGCATCATTCGGTTGCCAATGGCATCGATTGATAAAGCAGAAAAGTTATCGTTGGCGCTGTCAGATTATCCTGACCAGAAGGTTCAGCTAGAAGCTGCCAATATTCCGGTGATGCGATAATTCGATAAAAGGCTTGTATGCTTGCTGTCAGGAGCATTTTAGTTAAATTGTTTAAACTGTGTTGATCAAAAATGCCTTAATGCTGGTGATTGGGGGAGGCATTCCAGCCATGGTGGCACCAAGCTCTGAAATGGCAGGGTCAGATGTGGCGGTGCGCTTGCTGTCTGTTTTTCTATTGATTGCAATTAATGCTTTTTTTGTCACGGCTGAGTTTTCAATTGTTTCCGTGCGGCGATCGCGGATTAATCAACTCGTCAGCGCGGGAGATATACCCGCCAAAACGGTACAAAATTTGCAACGCAGTATTGAGCGGTTGCTCTCTACCACCCAGTTAGGGATTACTCTCGCAAGCTTGGCACTGGGCTGGATTGGAGAAACTGCCATGGCAGGTTTAGTAGAAAACTGGTTGAGGCAACTGCCAATGCCCTTCGCCCTACAAGCGCCCGTTGCCCACTCCCTAGCACTACCGCTGACTTTTCTGAGTATTGCCTATTTGCAAATTGTGCTGGGTGAACTGTGTCCCAAATCAGTAGCGCTCCTCTATCCCGAAGAAATATCGCGGGTTTTAGGTCCACCGAGCCTAGCGATCGCTCGCATTTTCAACCCGTTTATTTGGATTCTCAACCAGTCTACCCGGCTACTGCTAAGGCTGGTGGGCATTCAATATGCGGCAGGACAAGGTTGGTACAACCAGGTAACTCCAGAAGAATTGCAGTTGATCATCACTACCTCTAGCGAATCTACAGGATTGGAAGCCGAAGAACGAGAACTCCTGCGAAATGTGTTTGAATTTGGCGAAGTGTCTACCGCCGAAGTCATGGTGCCCCGAACCAGCATCGCCGCCATTTCTCATACTGCCACGCTTAAAACTTTTTTAGAAGAAGTGACAGAATCAGGCTATTCTCGCTATCCAGTCATTGGCGAATCCTTAGACGATATTCGCGGCATCATCAACTTTAAAGAACTGGCAGAACCGCTCTCGCAAAATCCCCATTGTTTGGATCAATCCATTCATCGGTGGGTTCATCCGGCGCGGTTTATTCCTGAATATATGCTGCTGAGTGAGCTACTGCCATTAATGCAGCGATCGCGCCAGCCGATGGTAATGGTTGTGGATGAATTTGGCGGCACCGCCGGGTTAGCCACGATCGCAGATGTCATCGGCGCAATCTTAGGGGATATTGCTGAAACAGACAGCGCTGACGAACCCACCATCCAAATTCTGGATGATCAAACCTTTCTAGTGCAGGCGCAGATGAACTTGGAAGAAGTGAACAATCTGCTCAGTTTAGAACTGCCGCTCACCGATGATTATCAAACCTTGGCAGGATTTGTTCTGTATAACCTACAGCGCCTTCCAGCATCGGGGGAAAGCCTCCACTTTGAAGGCTATGAATTTACCGTCGCTGCCATAGAGGGTCCGCGCTTGCATCAAATTCGCATCCATCGTCTAGAAAATCCATCTATAGAATTGCATGAGTTAGACCTAAACTCCGTGGGTCAAGAGCAATCTGAGCGATCCGGCGAAGACCCTCTTAGTCTTTAGCCCCAACGGCTCAATCTTGCTAACGGGTGACGTGGCTCAATCAAACTATGAAATTCGTAGGGGCATCACCTTTCTTCGGAGTGCTGGATGCTTGTTGCCAAGGGGTGAGGCGCAATTTCTGACTGCTCTTGGAGCGATCGCCATCCCGCTTGCCAGAGTGTTTCATCCTTCAAAAGTTTGGCATTCAGCCAAAACCGCACGGTTGGATCACAGGACGCGACCAATTCTGCAAAGACCCAGATTCCCTGATTTTTTCGATTGGTCACTTGAAAATGTCGCCAGCCATCGACTGGCGCATGGGCTGTCCATTTGGAACCCACCAAATAGGGAAATTTTTGTTTGCGTTGCATGGTTAAACAGAATCATCCTCATTCACTCGACTGAATCAACTGGCGCGGTCAGACCCAACGCATTTTTGCCCCGCGAGGAGTTTCATTACTACTGTAAAGGTTAAGGTCTGGGTGTTGCAAAATCTACAATGTGAGCTTAAATAGCTCAAGCTCATTAATTGGCGATCGTCTATGAAATCCTTCACCTTGATGACTACGGCGCTGGTAGCCGTGCTTGGCATCTCTTTACCCGCTCAGGCAGAAAATTTAGAACACAGCCGCCAGCTGATGGCGACCAAACAATGCCCTCGGTGTGACCTAAGCCGAGCCGGATTAGTCTTTGCAGATTTAGCGGGAGCGAACCTGAGCCAAGCCAATTTAGTGGGGGCGAATTTGAGCCAAGCCAATCTGCAAGGGGCTGATCTGCGGGGAGCAAACTTGGCTGGAGCGTCACTCAATGGGGCAAACTTAACAGGCGCACGGTTGGATGGGGCAAATCTTGCGGGAGCCGACTTGCGGAAATCGTATTTGGTGGGGGCATCGGTGACGGGGGCAATTACCGATGGAGCCTATTTGCAAGGAGCCGTGGGGCTTGCCGCCTCGGTGGGAACACTAGAAGATTTTTATCGCTGGGCTTTGGAAGATGAACAGCGGCAAAACTATGTGAGTGCGATTCAAAATTATACTCAAGTGATTGCGCGTCAAGCTGAATTTGCCCCGGCTTATTTGGGTCGTGGCGCGGCGCGAATGCGGACGGGCGATCGCAAAGGAGCAAGTGCGGATAGTCGTGAAGCCGCACGCCTGTTTAACGCGCAGGGTGACCCTAAAAACGCCGACGCTGCCACCAGAATTGCCCTACTCTTTGAAACGCCTACACCAGAAGATAAGATCGATAAAGGCAAACCTGATTTTGGACAGGCGCTGATCGGTATTTTGGGTGCTGCTGTGCAGATATTTTTGTCTGGGTTTTCCCTGCCGTCGTTGTAGGCGCAAACCGCCTTGGGCGAAGGTGGGTGGGTGCAGGTCGGTGGGCGAAGGTCAGGTTGACTGCTCAATCTCCACCTGTTCATGCGTCTTTCCGCATTGCCCAGTGAATCTCTTTTAATAAGTCTGTCATGTTAGTGGGCGCAACTAGGATTTGGGTGGCAAGCTGAGTCACTTGATCCGGTAACGATTCGGGCATGGAGGAAGCTTGATGATGGCGATGATCCAGGATGAGAATAGGTGGCAGTGGATCTAAGGATTCTAAGGAAGAGAGCAGCGCGATCGCGTCAGCTTGAAGCACATCACTTGTCCAGCAGATCAACAACAGATCGACATTCTGAGCCTGAATTTGCTGCATAACGGCTTG
>JBGTAZ010000318.1:0-8561 GCA_041749615.1 Leptolyngbyaceae cyanobacterium
GACTGGCTCTGAAATTTCGATTAAGGATTTGATTGGTCTTATTTGTGAACTGATGGAGTTTGATGGAGAGATTGTCTGGGAAATAGATCAACCCAATGGACAACCACGCCGCTGTTTGGATACTTCACGATCGCAGGAAGCGTTTGGCTTTATGGCTCAAGTTGAGTTCCGTCAGGGCATGGCAAAAACCATTGAATGGTATCGAAACCAGGTCGATTTATCCTCTTAAGCGACATTACAGCCATTTTCAGATGAATGTGCCACGCTTGCAAACTCTATAAGCCCCCCAAATCCCCCAATTCTGGGGGACTTTGGCTCTAGTCTCCCCCAGAATTGGGGGGCTAGGGGGGCGAAAACTGCTTAAGCGACATCAATCTACATCGCGATCGCCACTGCCATCACGAAAAACCATCAGCCATTACGTTGCAAGCAGTTCAAACAAGCCATCATCTAACTCATACCCAAACATTTTTGCCATTGCTTTCAAGCTAGAGCGCCCTTCCATCCCTTGGATATTCATCCAATTAGTCAGGATAAATATTTTATGCATCACAAAGATTTCTAGAGCTTCTGGATTATATTGAATGCCATTTTTGGGATGAAACTGATGCGGTACAAGCATCGCGGTATAGCGCGCCAGTTCTCCGGCTTTCCAGTCAAGCAGATAAGGCATCCACGGATAACGGGCATCCAGCCGGACAAACCATAGGCGAATTTCAGGAATTTCAGACAGTTCGCGAGGATCTTGAGGATCGCGGGGAAAGGTGATTTGAAACGAAAGTTGCTGCTCATAGTTGACCAGGGAACCTGTTTCGATCAATGGGTCAAGTGTTGCCAGAGCCGGACTGAGATCGAGAGTATTGATTTGGTTGACAGTAAGGGCAATCACAAGAGACATAAATAGCGGTTATCCAGAAGATCTTTATTATTTTCCTCTGAATTCAGCATTCAAGGAGCCTGTAAATTATCGCAGCCCAATTCGCCCCTTGTTTTGGTAGAAAATACTATAATTAAAAAGATCTGGCTGCTAGGTGTTATTGCTGTGTTTACAACAACCCGACCCGACTTCACTGCTCAGGCAAGGAATTTTTTACCCCGCGACCTGTTTGCTGCAATTGCTGACCTGAAGCAAGAACTCAATGCTGTCATTTTGGCGCACTACTATCAAGATCCAGATATTCAAGATATTGCCGACTACATTGGCGATTCTCTGGGTCTTTCACGGCAAGCCGCCGACACCAGTGCAGCGGTGATCGTTTTTGCTGGAGTTCATTTCATGGCAGAAACCGCAAAAATTTTGAATCCGCATAAGCTGGTGTTGCTGCCCGATTTGGATGCGGGCTGCTCCTTGGCTGATAGTTGCCCACCCCAAGAATTTGCCCAATTTAAAGCTGCCCATCCCGGACATTTGGTAATTTCTTACATAAACTGCACGGCAGAGATTAAAGCGCTGAGTGACATTATCTGCACGAGTTCCAACGCGGTATCGATTGTTCGCCAATTGCCCAAAGACCAACCGATTATCTTCGCGCCCGATCGCAACTTGGGTAAATATGTGATGGAGCAAACGGGGCGGGAGATGGTGCTGTGGCAAGGAAGCTGTATGGTGCATGAAACCTTTTCGGAAAAAAAGATAGTGCAGTTAAAGGTGCAATATCCCACGGCTGAAGCGATCGCTCATCCCGAATGTGAACCCGCCGTTCTGCGTCATGCCAGCTACATTGGCTCAACCACGGCTTTGCTCAACTATGTGCAGCAAAGCCCCAGCACAGAATTTATTGTGGCAACGGAACCCGGCATCATTCACCAGATGCAAAAAGCCGAACCCGCCAAGAAATTCATTCCGGCACCGCCGATCAATAACTGCACCTGCAATGAATGCCCTCACATGCGCTTAAATACCCTAGAAAAACTATATTTATGCATGAAAAATCGCACTCCCGAAATTACCCTATCTCAGGAGATTCAAACTGCTGCGCTGCAACCGATCCAACGAATGTTGGAGATGAGTCGTTAGGGTTTCAGCTTGCCGCTGGCATCGCTAGCCAATGTTCAGCATTTTGACTAAACGCAATGTGCGACTTTCCTAAAATGACTGCAAAGACTGCCCTCACCCTAGCCCTCTCCCAATGGGAGAGGGAACCGGAAATGTCCGAAAGCCCATCTCCTCAGGGAGAGGGGTTTGGGGTGAGGGCGATTAGTTGCACATCGCGTGACTAAAGAAGTTCCATGAATTCACTGGAATTGATGTAAACTTCATCAATTCATTAAAAACTCGACGCAAATTTAAAAAGTTTTGTGTTCTAACAACAAACGGGGGAATACTAGAGGTTAACGTTTCCGACAAAGGAGGTTGAGCTTGAGCCAGATTGGATTAGTTGCCATTGGACGCAATGAGGGCGATCGCCTGCGTCAGTGTTTACAGTCAGCCCTGGGGAACGTCGATCGCATGGTGTATGTTGATTCCGGTTCCACGGATGGCAGCGTTGAAATGGCGCGATCGCTCGGAGTCGAAGTCGTCGAACTGAATCTATCCATCCCGTTTACGGCTGCTCGTGCCCGTAACGCCGGACTCGCACGGCTAATCGAACTTGAGCCACACATTCAGTCTGTTCAATTTGTGGATGGCGATTGTGAAATTGTTTCAACGTGGCTCAATCATGCCCAACAAGTGCTAGACGCTCATTCCGAAGTCGTTGTCGTTTGTGGGCGGCGACGGGAACGCTTTCCCAACGCCTCTGTTTATAACCGCCTTTGTGATATTGAGTGGGATACGCCCATTGGAGAAGCCAAAGCCTGCGGTGGCGATGCTCTAATGCGCGTCTCGGCGCTGCAAGCAGTGGGTGGATATAATCCTGACCTGATTGCGGGCGAAGAACCCGAATTGTGTGTGCGACTGCGGCAGAACGGCGGCAAAATTTTGCGGATCGATGGCGAAATGACGCTGCATGATGCCCAAATGACCCGTTTTGGGCAATGGTGGAAGCGATCTGTGAGATCGGGACATGCGTTTGCAGAAGGAGCATGGCTACATGGTGCACCCCCCGAAAAACATTGGGTGAAAGAAACCCGCAGCATTAAACTTTGGGGAATTGGAGTTCCACTTATGATTCTGTCAACCGCTTGGCTGACAAAAGGGTTGAGTTTGATATTGTTAAGCGGCTACGGATTAATGGCTTATCGAGTTTATCAGTATGCTCGTCGGTCAGGATACTCTAAACCCCACGCTCGGTTATTTGCCCTATCTTGCACAATGGCAAAGTTTCCACAGGCTCAAGGGTTGCTCCGATTCTATTGGGGCAAGGTGTTCAAAAAGCCATCTCGGCTGATTGAATATAATGCAGCAGGATCTAGCACTCCGGCTTGATTTATGAACTCCTACTCGTCTTAGTCAAGTCTTAGTCATGCCCGGTTTAAAATTCTAGTCAAGCGGCGATCGATGTAAACCACATAAACTGCTATGTCTGCTATTCAAAACGGTCAGGTTCATATTCTAAACGTCTCTTTTGATAATCTTTCCCTCAAAGAGCTTTTAGAACAGCTTCAGCAAGGTGTTGTGTTCACGCCCAATGTTGACCACTTAATGAAGTTGCAGCGAGATGAAGAATTCTTTAAAACCTATGTGGATGCAGACTACCGAGTGTGTGACAGCCAAGTTTTGATGTACTCTGCTTCGCTGTTAGGCACTCCCTTTAAAGAAAAGATTTCTGGCTCGGATCTCTTCCCGGCGTTTTGTAAGTTTCATCGTCAGCATGATGCCATCACCATCTTTTTATTAGGTGGCAAAACAGGGGTCGCTGATCGCGCAAAAGTCAATATCAACCAGAAAATCGGTCGAGAAATCGTCATCGGTGCCCATTCTCCTTCCTTTGGTTTTGAAAACAGTGAACAGGAATGTTTAGACCTGATCGAGATGGTCAATCGCTCGAAAGCAACCGTGCTGGCGATTGGAGTTGGCGCACCCAAGCAAGAAAAATGGATTCACAAATATCGAGATCAATTTACCCATGTCAAAATATTTTTGGCGATCGGGGCAACGATCGACTTTGAGGCAGGCGCGATTCAACGGGCACCCAAGTGGATGAGTAAACTTGGAATAGAATCCCTCTTCCGGATTTACTCCGATCCTAAGCGGCTCTGGAAGCGGTATCTGGTCGAAGATTTGCCTTTTTTCTGGTTGCTGATTAAGCAAAAGCTTGGCATTTATAAACCGCCTGCCTTTTCACGCTACGGAATTTCTAGCCCTAGATAAGTGATTTCTCTGAAGATTTGAAGAATTGTTATGAGTGCCCATGCTGCCCGTCGTTATACTCTGCTTTCGATCGCCGCTGCAATTCTGACCATTGGGCTGAAAACGGGTGCTTATCTGCTGACGGGTTCTGTGGGGTTGCTGTCGGATGCGATGGAGTCGGGGGTGAATTTGGTGGCGGCGATCGTGGCGTTTTGGGCACTTTCCTATGCCATGAAGCCTGCCGATGAGGATCATCCCTTTGGGCATACCAAAGCCGAGTATTTTTCGAGCGGCATCGAAAGCGTTTTGATTGTGATTGCAGCAATTAGCATTGCGATCGCAGCCTGGGGGCGGCTATTCAATCCACAACCCATTGAACAAATTGGGCTAGGATTAGCGTTATCTTTTGTGGCTACTGGAATCAACGGCGGCGTTGCCTTGATTTTGCTCCGTGCCGGAAAACGGTTACGCTCCATTACACTCCGGGCGGATGCCCACCATTTGCTTACCGATGTTTGGACATCCGTTGGAGTCGCGATCGCCATTTTGCTAGTCAAACTCACGGGTTGGCTGATCCTTGACCCTATTATTGCCCTATTGGTCGCGGCAAATATTGTTTGGGCGGGGGTTCGGCTCCTGCAAGAAACAGGCACCGGATTAATGGATAGCGCCATTTCAACGGCTGACCAAGCCCAGATCATGGAGATTTTGGCACCTCACCAGCAGCGAGGCATTCTATTTCACGCGCTGAAAACTCGCAATGCTGGCTCCCGTCGGTTTGTCACCTTTCATGTATTGGTGCCGGGTGAGTGGAGTGTTCACACCGGACACGACTTATGCGAGGAGATCGAACTAGCAATTATTCGAGCATTGCCTGGAACTTATGTGATGACCCATTTAGAACCTCAAGAAGATGCCAGTTCTTGGCTGGATCAAGATCTCGATCGCGATCCCCAAGGCATCAATCCCATCGCTCCCTAGCATCACGCTATGGTGCTTTGCGATAAATGGCGCAAAGCCGACTCGGTTTGAAGATCTTTGCTTTAAACATAAAATTGGGCGGCACGTTGATGATGATGTGTTCTGGGGAAGTATGGAAGGGTTCAAATTCAGCAGGCATTCCTTTAGGGGTAGTGGCAGTGTAGGGAATGGGCTGAAACAACAGTTGGGTAAACTCGACCGATGGACAGCCAGCCGTTGTGGCAATTTCTTGCAAAAAGGTTTCCGCCGTCAAAAAAGCAAACAAGGTTGCTTTGGCATCGGGTTCTAAAGAAAAACTGCTGTCGAAATGCTCAATGATTTTAAGCGCCATAGGAAAACCAGGAGATGTAAATTAGGGTTGGGGTGGAGTAATCACTTCGGGCAGGGTGTGCCCCAAACGGGGTTCGGTGCCTGCCATCAGCCGCTGAATATTGCTGCGGTGTCGCCAAATTACATAAACGCCGCCAGCGATCCCAAATAGGAGATAGGGCAGGGGTTGGCTGGTGGCAACCATTAGCCCAGAAACCGCGATCGCGCCCATGATTGAGCTAATCGAGACAATTCGCGTCACGCCCAAGACTACTAAAAACACCGCCAGTGTCCCCAATCCCACAATCCAGTTCAGCGCCAACAACACGCCTAAACTGGTTGCCACTGATTTTCCGCCAGTGAAGTTGAGAAATAATGATTTGCTGTGACCTAACAGCGCTAACATTCCTGCCAGAGTCACGATCCAGGGCAGCCACACTTCCGGCTCAACCGGGATTGGCATCAACGGCTGGACAAATTCGGGAGTGTATAACCAGCGAAACAGAGCGATCGCGGCTGAACCCTTGAGAATATCCACCAGCAGCACAATCAGCGCAGGCAGCTTCCCAACCGTTCTCAATACATTCGTCGCCCCTGTGGAGCCAGATCCTTGCTCCCGAATGTCAAACCCTTTCACTAGGCGACCTGCCCAATAGCCACTAGGCAATGATCCCAGCAGATAGGCAACTAGCAAGAATAAACCGTTGAGCGTCAACCAAAGAAACATAGGAGATGGCTAAGAATTGGGAGCTAGGAACGTTTTTCTCAGGAAAACTTACCCGATAATATCCTGTTTCTGGTTCTTAGTTTCTAGCCCTGGCTTTTTTAGGCTCAGTAATTAGAGTAGCTAGGAGCTTGAGGATTGGGGGCAAAGGCTAGCCAGAGTGGATATTGCAGCAAGGTGAGATCAATTTGCTCTTCGGTTTCGTCAATCACCACAAGCGGCAGCAAGCCATCTTTAACCATGCGATCGGCTTTTTGAGACAGCACGAAGGGATCTTCAAATAATGCGGCACCGCGATCGGGTCCAAAGTCGCTGCGAGTGATCCCTAGGCAGTCTTGTAGTCCTCTGCGCCATTCGCCCAATCGTTCGGGAGAATCGGCTAAGACCAGTGTGGTTTGGCGATCGCCATATAGCTCTTGCAACACCGAAACAATGGCAGAGGTAATTAAAATATTTTGTAGCCGACTGCCCATCGTCCGCAGGGCACCCCGTCCCCCCTGGGTAAAAAACCAGTTAGAAACCCGTTCGGCATGAATCGGTTCAAACGTACGCCGCAATTGCCAGGGGGCACCATAGTAATCTGGGCGACTGCGATATTGATCGATCAAGCTGCGGATCTTTTTGGTTTGATTTTGAAAACTCTCATCGGCAAATTTGGGCGTAGGGGTTTGTGGGGTCACCGCCGCCACCGCAATGGGGATGGGAGGCTTTTCGGGTTCTTTGAACTTGGTTAACTCTAGTTGATCGGCGGCAAGTGCCAAATCCTGGAGGCTACCGACCAGGTATTCTTTGAAGCTTTGAACTCGAATGGCGAGGTCTTGAGAGGTTCCGGCAAAGGTAGTTCGCATTTCAGCCCGAATCCGTTCTTGGCGGCGCTCTAGCTGTTCTACGGTTATTTGCAAATCTCGCTTCCGCTGTTCTAGGTCTTTCAAGCCTTCTTGGAGGAGAGCGGCGATCGCGGATTGAGTGGCGGTCATCTGTCCTTGCAATTCAGACTTCGTGACTTGCAACTGAGTAATATTTTGCTGCAACGCCTTTTCCTGCCGCTGCAATTCTGCGATCCGCTGCTCCAAATCCACGGGGGCAACTCCGCCAAACGGCACTTTTGCAATCACCGTATTGTCGGGAATTGCCGATTCAGCGGTGTCATCCGGTTCGGGTAACGAGGTCACTTCTTCTTCAATCAGCGATCTCAAAGAGGCTTCCTGAATCCCCAGTGATTCTTCGGTTTTTGCAGTGTCAAGGGGGATTTCATTGGGAGTCATAACCAGTTTGTGCTTGGGGTAAAGGACGAAAAGAAAAGAGCTGGGAGTGGGAGCTAGAGAAGACGCTAGGAAATGCGAGGGCAGCGTGCTTCTAGGCAGGTTTGTAACATTTTAGGATCAAATAAAACAGGCAGGAAGTGAATGCTGTTCACTTCCTTGAAATAAAACAGGATGGGGACTGGAGTCCAAAAAATGCGCCAATTTTGCCACGCTTGGTAAGGAAATCGACGGATTAAGCTTTCGCCGCGATAAATATCTAAATCGGATGGGGTAAACCGCAATCTTAGGGTAGCCGCCTGAATAAACAGAAACAGACCAAAAAGGGCGATCGCGCCACTCACCCAAACTTGCACTAAAAACAGCGGCAATGCCAAAAACACCAACGCGATCGGCAACCAAAAACTCGGCAACAGTTCAACCGTTGTATCAGGGATGGGAGCAGGAACAGTCGTCACGATAATCACAAATTATTATGGATTGACTCTTTCATTGTATGGGGTCGCCAAGATGCAGCAGCCAAAAGATCGACCAAAAGATTGCCCAGAAGATTGCCAAGTCACATTCCAGGAATCGTAGAACTCCCCAATCCCTGAAACATAATCCAGGACAGGAGAAAATCGCTAATGAAGATCGCCAGCAAAGAGGTTACTACAGCAGTCGTCGTGGATTGCCCCACGCCTTTGGCTCCGCCCGTAGTCGTTAGCCCCCAGCTACAGCCAATCACCGCAATCATTGACCCAAAAACGAGCGATTTAATCGGGGCACTAAATAAATCCCATAGCTTGAGAAAACTCTGGATTGATTCCAGAAATACGGTCTGAGAAATGCCGTATACGTTGGTTGCCACCAGATATCCACTGCCCAAGCCGATGAATAATGAAAAAATTGTGAGCAGCGGTAACATGATGCAACAGGCAAGCACCCGTGGAATGACCAGGTATTCGATCGGATCTGTTTTGAGGACATACAGGGCATCAATTTGTTCGCTGACGCGCATGGTTCCTAGCTCGGCTGCAAACGCTGACCCGACCCGACCTGCCACGACGACGGC
>JBGTAZ010000319.1:0-6679 GCA_041749615.1 Leptolyngbyaceae cyanobacterium
CTAAGCTCAATCTGAATCAGCCGCGATCGCGCTCTTAGTTTGTTACAGCCATTTTCAGATGAATGTGCCACGCTTGCAAACTCTATAAGCCCCCTAAATCCCCCAATTCTGGGGGACTTTGGCTCTAGTTCCCCCCAGAATTGGGGGGCTAGGGGGGCGAAAACTGCTGTAAGTACACGCGATGGGCAACGCTGATCAGAAGTAAAGTTTTAAGGGTTGGGTGCGATCGCGGCGGCGGGAGGGCTAATAGAGGCAGCCGTTTTCGGGTTGCTTAGGTACTGATAGCTCGTGCGGGAAATTTTTTGAGCTAAGTCGTAGGCGGCATCATCATTAAAACTCCGCTTGATGAAGACTGCGGTTGCATAGCGTTTGCCGTTGGGCATATCAATCAGCCCGACATCGCCTACCAGCGTGCCAATGTCGCCAGTCTTATGGGCAATAGTCGCCCCTTCTCCCAGCCCTTGGGGTAGCTGGCTGTTGTTGATGGTACGGCGCATAATGTCGAGCATCCGATCGCGCGATCGCAGCGAAACGAGATCTCCTTGGCTGACTCTCACCATCAAACTGGCTAGCTCTTTGGGGCTTGAGGTATTCGCTCCCTGCAAATCGGGCAATGGTTTGTTTAAGGTGGTGGTTGAGAGTCCCCACGATTTGAACCGTTGATTGAGCGCCGGCATTCCACCGAGCCGCACAATCAACATATTCGTTGCCGTATTGTCGCTGATGGTAATCATTTTAGTGGCAACGTCCAGAGCCGTAAATTGGCTCCCCACGGGCAAGTACTGGAGATCTCCCGACTCTCCCGCCACTAGATCCTGCCGCATCACGAGCTTTTCATCTAACCGGATTTTTCCACTATCTAAATCTTGAAAAAACGCAATTAGAATCGGCATCTTGATCATACTGGCGGCTGAAAAGCTAGCCGATCCGCTCAAATCTAAGTAATCGTTACTGTCTAAGTCAACTAGAAAAACACCAGGTTTGAACTTAGGATTTTGCTGAATCAAGGTTTGTAGCCTTGCTTTCAGCGGCATCATTTCCTGGGCAAGTTTCACTTCCGACGATGGAGAAGGTTGGCTTTCTGGAACACTGGGTGCCGTTGCTTGTTTGATCGTTTGCAGACCCGCCGCAAAGGGTGCATTTGTTGGGTTCCAGGCAGATAGGACGGTTCCAGCCAGCACGCCAACCCCAACGCTTAAAATCAACATTCGCGCGGCATAAAGAGCGATCGCCATACTGCGCGATCTCGGCGTGAAATTGACGGGTTCTGGTTTTCGTCGCTGTTTTCGGGGACGAGAGCCACCCCGATCGTCCTTCGTCGATTGCAATAGGGTGGATTGTTGCAGCAATGTTTTTTGCTGGTTTTTTTGCTGGGTTTGTTGCTGTAAGAGGGTTGGATGACTTGCCTGAATTTGAGTATCTAACCCTTTGGTCAGCCAACTATTTTGAGAGGTCTGCTGGGTTGAACCGAAGGCGCGGATGCTGTTTGCGCCATTATTTGCGCCATTGGTTGCGCCATTGCCGGCATAGTTTCCACTATAACGGTGCGACTCTGTGGAATCGGATGAAAGCGATCGCTGTCTTTTGCGATCGCTTTCACTAGATCGGCGATGGGAGGTCGGCGGTTTATCGTGAAAAGATCCTTCAACCGATAAGGGCGATCGCTTTAGGGGGTTCCCATCCGGGCGTTGCCTTCGATCTTTAGCACTGTCTTTTGCACTCTCGGATCTTCGTCTAGACCGCTTACCCAATAGCCACCCAAACGGCTGGAAGCCAGACTTTTGAGACTTAGCGGAACTCCTATCACCCGATTGAAAACTCTCTCTCTGTTTAAGGGAGGACGATTTAATGGATAGCGATCGCTCACCCTGCCTGGATGACACCGGGGCATCCATCCAGGCAGGGTGAGCAGATTCACCTGAAGGTTTTTGAGCGTGAATAGGTGGGCGCTGTCGATTAAACAATCTAAATCCAGTCCTACGCCGCTTTTTTGATAACCCTCCTGACTCTGGCATCTTCATCCTCCATCACCAATCCATGGCAAACGTTAACAGAATTGTCGGGAACTGTCGAGTTAAAATGTTCTGCTTTTGGGTTTGTCCCTTGCTGAGAAACGATTCCAGCGATAGGTTTGTATGTGAATAAATCGTTGCACCGCGATTCATCACCTTTCCATCTCACTCTTGTTCAAGAGAGATTCTATGTTCAAGAGAGATTCTATCGGCAGTTTGAAATATATTGAGAGCCGGATGTAAACCCAGCGGGTGTGACGACGACCCAACCCTTGCGGACTCTGCCAAACCGTCCCACGTACCAAATATCCATCCAAACTCGATTGTCAGCCACTTGAGTGATGGCGCTGCCATTGGTGCCTGTGGTTTGCACTCGCGCTCCCGCTGCCGGACCATCTAGCGCGCCGTTGCTGGCTAATTGGGCGGAACTGCTGAGACTAGGAGCTTCACGAGCAACTAAGCCATCAACGGCACCTGGGGGAATTTCTCCCGGTAAGCGCAAACGACGGCAAGAGGGAGAACTGGTAGTCAATTCATTGAAAGGAAGAGGGGGTCTCCCTGCACCGGGATCGGGATTGGTGCCAGGGCATTGAGTTTGGAGTGTGCCAGAGTTGACCCATCCTAAAACAGGTTCTTTAATTTGAGCGGGGTTGCGTCCGGTTCCAAATACGCCAGTTAATTTAACGGCGGTGTTGGGGGCAATGGGCTGACCCACGGGCACGGTTGAAGTTGAGGTGGTGAAAACGGAGAGGGGCGTGCTACCACTGCCGCGACACGCATTATAATCGGCAGGAAATTCTACTAGAGGCAGGGATTGGGCGATCAGAACTGGAGCAGATGGGGCTGGATTGGCATGTACCGATGTAATTAGCCCTTCTGTGGTTGCGATCGCGAGGGTGCATAGGGCGATCGCGTGAACCGCTTTAAACCGTTGAGTCAGCATATTGGAAAACTTCCCACACAAATAAACCGTAGATAAACTCAATTTCGCGGATTGTGGAGCAAAGTGCAAGAAGACTCTGTAGTTTGTAACGATGCAGTGTTTAGGAGTTTGCCTAAACACAGTTTGCCTAAACACAGTTTGCCCAAACACCAAGGGATAGCTGTTGCTGCTGTTACCGTAAATGGATTGAGTCAAAAAGTGAAAGCGGTCTACCCATGATATTTGACGTAAGTAGTGCGGCAATCTCAGCTAGTGAGCTAGCGAATCAAACCCCATCGTTTGAGCTAACTCGATTTGTAGAAGCGCTTTTGCAAGAGTTCGCCCTGTTTCTAAAAATCATTTTGGAGTTTATTGCAATTTCAATCATTGCAATCTCACTGATCATTGCTTTGCAACAGTTATGGCAAAAAGCAAGACGAAAACGACTGCAAGAGGCTCAACAATCGATTCGCCTAGAGTTGGGTTTATCTTTGGCGCTCGCTCTAGAGTTTCTCTTGGCAGCGGATATTGCGGCTACTGCGGTTTCGCCAAGCTGGGATGCGATCGCTCGGTTGGCGGCGATTACCGGAATTCGCACCTTTCTCAACTTTTTCTTGCAAAAAGAAGTGCGAGAACTGGAAGCAATTAATCAGCAAATTCGAGAGAACGCGAGCCTTAGAAATTTTTGAGAGCGAAAGCAGCCTAGCACATCTCGAACTCAATTGAGTTTCTGAAGCAAAAGTTTCAGGATATCAACAAGAACTTGAATTAATGACAACACAATCCTCCCAATTAAAAGCGTTTAATCTACAACAACATCAAGAGAAACTGCTGGCGATTGAAGCAGATACCTATGCAAAGTTTTCAATCAGGCTTATTAAAGCAGCCACTGACATCAATTGGGCAAACAGCCTTTGATGCCTGATGTCTGATGTATTTCGCTTATCCATTTCGCTTTGCTCAATTGCAGAAGATGACTGATGCCGCTAACGTCTCCAGATCCATCAATGGTTGATATAGCTAATGCAGCCCTAATGAGCGGGGCTATGGCTCCTGTTATGCGTGACCTCACCTATGCTCAGGTGATCTTCTGGGCAACCGCGATCGGCATTGCCGGAGGACTGGTTGCCACCGCCTATTATTACCTCCTAGAAAGCTCAATGCATCTCGTTTGGCAGCAAGTGCCAGAGCAGGGCGCAACCTATGGCATTGCGCTCTTGTTGATGATTGGGTTGTCAAAATGATTGGGTTGTCAAAAATGTTGTCAAAAATGTTGACAATTAGTTGCACGCTCAATTCCAGCTTCCGGGGAGGCTTCATTTTTCCGCTGTCTTAATATTGGCTCAGTGGTGGGATTGACGATTTCACTGGGCTTTCCCCAGATCCATCCGACGATCGCAATGGTGTGTTTGATGGTGGCGGTGAATGTGGCGATGACTAAAACCCCGGTTAGCACTACGGTGATTCTCAGCGTGATTGCCGATACCTCAATGGTTCCGGTGATCGTGATTGCCAGCCTTACCCGTTTCTTGCTGACCCGCGATCAGTTTTGGGGTCGTCAACCAAGGCTAGTACCCATTGAAGTAACTGGCAATCTACATCTAATTCTCATCTATAGGCAGAGACGTACTCGATAAATATGCTACTGAAGAATGATGCCTCTACTGATCTGCGTAGATTTTAATAAAGGAGTAGCAAAATAAACACGGCTACAGAATTGCAACATCTGCGAATTTCAGAATGATTCAGTGAATCGAGTAAGGGGTTAGAAATGCCTAGATTAGTTGGCAAAAAGTCAAATAATGGGTTGGTGCCTGGGTTGCTTATAGTCGCCGTGGCAGGTGTGGCGGGATATCTAGAGTACTTCGGCATAATTGATGTCGTCCCTGACTTTGGGATGTCAAAAAGCTACATCAGTGGTGTTTATACACCGAATGATTCAAACCTCTTAGTGAACCCTCAAAAGTAATTTAATCCACTGGTTTAGGACATAAACTCAACAGCACTGGCTTGAATGGTTGGCAAGAATCCACACGATGGCTGAATTACAGAAATCGCTCATGAGCGATCGCTTCACTTGTTTGCAATGTAGAGATCATCCATTGAATATAAGGAGATAGTTACAAGAGATGCGTAAGGGCACAGACATCATCAATAAGACAATCGTTGCATACGATACTGGTGAAAAATTTAGCCGGGTGAAAGATCTGATTTTTGACCAAAACGACAATCAGTTGTTGGGATTGCTGATTGAGGAATCTGGGTTTCTGCGTGGGGCGAAGGTGTTGTTGCTCAAAGATGTGAAGGCGATCGGGTTGGATGCCGTTATTGCACCGTCCAAAAAGAGCGTCATTTCAGCCAGCCAGTCTACTCTGATTCAGCAAATCCTCAAGCGAAATAATGTGCTGAAGGGCACCCAGATTATGACCACGGATGGGCGCAATCTGGGTCGAATGATTGATCTCTATTTTGATGATCAAACGGGTGTTGTTGAAGGGTATGAAGTCTCTGGGGGGCTATTTGCGGATGCCTACACTGGGCGATCGTTTATGCCTGCGCCCCAGACCATCAAAATTGGTGAAGATGTAGCGTTTGTGCCCCCAGAAGTCTCACAACTGATGGAGGAGCAGGTGGGCGGCATTAAGGGCGCGATGTTGACCGCCAACGAAAAAATTCAGGAAGCTGCCCAAGCCACGAGCGATACGGTGCAGTCTGCAACTCAGGAGGCTGGCTACAAGTTGCAAGAGGTCAAACGTCAGGCGGAGCTATCGGTTGCAAATGCAATTGTGGAGCCTGCTGAGCAGAAAGCGTTTGTGGTTGGCAAGGTGGCAGCGGATGATGTGTTGACGGTGGCTGGGGTGATGGTGGTGGGTCGGGGTCAGATAATCCGCTTGCTGGATGCCAATCAGGCGGAGGAAGCGGGAGTGCTTGATCAGCTTTATCGATCGACAGGGGGCAGTATTCGCCAAGATGCCAGCGATCGCCTGCAAGTTGCAGCCCAACAAACCAGCGATCGCCTACAAGTTGCAGCCCAACAAACCGGCGATCGCTTACAATCCGCTGCCAGTCAAGCGGGTGAACAGATTCAACAAGGGCAGCGCGGGGCGATCGCATCAATCACGAATACAGTGGTTAACCCAGAAACCCAAAAAACATTTGCGATCGGTAAAGTGGCTCAATGGAGTGTGGCGACCCAGAATGGCACCTTGATAATTGTGGCGAACCAAGTGGTCACGGCAGGCATTGCCGAAACCGCCGCGCAATTAAATGTGTTGGATGAACTCTACCGGGCGACGGGCGGACGAATTGCCCATGAATTAACCCGCAAAGCCGATAGCGTCGTTGCAGGCTACGTCGTGGAGCAATCGCAGGGTCGCCGGGTGCAGTCTGTAGTTCGCGCCCCAGACGGTTTCATTGTTGCGGCTGAAGGGCAAATTGTCACCGAGTCAGTGATCGCACGGGCGAAGACCCATCGGGTGGAACGAGGTTTGCTGGAAGCCGTAGGCTTATCTCCGGGAACCGCAACCCGCGACGGCGCATCTACGGCTCTAGCAGTCACCAGCGATCGCCTGGGTTCCACGGCTCAAAATATCAGCGAACAATTATATTATGGTGCTGAGCAAGTTAAGGGTGGCGCGCGTGACCTGTGGACTCAGTTGAAGGAAACTACAGATACCTTGCAAGAGCAATGGGAAGAACGCCGGGTTAAAGGGGCATTGGGTCGTCCGGTGATGCGAGTGATTTT
>JBGTAZ010000320.1:0-4875 GCA_041749615.1 Leptolyngbyaceae cyanobacterium
GCGGGATTGCGAGTAGAGTCCGCTGGTATATTTAGCGCGGTGAGGCGGCTTTACCCTGAAAAAAATTACCAAAAACTTCAGGAAGTCGAAAACGACGACTACTGCGCTGCCAGGGAAGAGTACAGACAAAATGCGATCGCATACAAACCTTTAGATCCCTTGGGCTACGCTCCATTTAAGGCGCTTGGGGTATCAATGCAGGAGTGGTTTGACTGTTTCAGCACTTTGGCATTTCCAGAACAATACCAGCACAGTGAAGTTGCAAAGCCTTTGTTTAAAGCCTGGGGTGATGGCGGAATAGAGGGCGTTAACCGAGTTCGAGGGTTCCGCAACACTGCTGTCTATACTCCATCAAAGCCAACTAAGCCTTACACCCCACACACGCTAGAACGCAAGCAGCGTCGGCATACACGGGATCTAATGGTCAACCTCAAGGCTAAATGGTCGATCGCCGATTTTTACTGTGAAAAGTTGCAGGAAAAACTGCTGACCAATCCCAGATACTACGGTGTTTGCCCACTGCCGGGGGCGATCGCCGCCAGCCCCGTTCAGTTCATGAGTGAGGAGCAGAGAAACGCGATCGCCAAGGAAATGCATCTTAGAGATGTTGAGGCAGGAAGAATTCAGCCGCTCAACATCCCGATCGCCTTCCCGCCACAGAGAGAGCTGGTTGCATTGGAATTGCAGGGTGCCGAGCAAGTGGAGAGGAAGATTGGTTGAGTTGGGCACTCTAACCCCGACGACTTCTAGCCGAGTCATCAACTACAGGGAACACACGATGCAACGATCGCTTGTAAGAGGGCGATCGGTTTTTTTGGGTTGGGAGCCAACTGTCGTACAATCTCGGTGGACATGAGACAAGACAGCGAGACACCCCATGCTTGCAGAGATAGACGGATTCACAGCCAGGGACTTGTGCGATCGCTACTCCATTGATCGCAGCAACTTTTATAAAAGGATCGGCAAGCTAAAAGAATTAGGCTACGAGGTCACCCCAGCGAAAGAATCGGGCAGGGCGGTTTATAACCTGTCGCAGGTCAATATCCTGGATTCTCTGCATGATTATTTGAAGACGAGTGGAAATAAAACCGCCAATTTCCCCCGTATCGACACACGAGTAGACAGTCTCGTAAGACAGTCTCACGAGACACAGGACACAGCTTTAACGATCGCCCGGACTCAGGATATTAGTACACCCGTTTTGGTCGAACTGGTAACAGCGATCGCCCATGCCATCATGCCACCCGTTGATCCGTTGGCACATTTGGCGCAACTGGAGAGGGCAGCGGCTCACGTTTGGCTTCTGACTACAGGCGAAGTAAAGGGGCTGATTGGGGTGGCTCCGACTCATGGGATGCGGCGGCATGGATTTATGTTTGAGAAAATGGGGCAGCCGGGGCGATCGGTTGAGTGGAAGGTGAGCAAGCTATAACGCTTCGCGTGAGAACCCCGGTCTTTCAAGCCGGGGAGTGTCAAGAGAGCAATGACTTTTGAAGTTAGTTTTTGCGAGGGCGCACCACTCCAATACCGAATTTGTCCAAGAGTCAGAACAGGGAGAGATAGATTGTCTCAAAGTTAAACACAAATTTGTGTTGACATTACATATAAATTTGTGTTTAATGGATACAGTAAGCAAAGGGGCGATTCAAATGCAAGGCAGCGATAAGCAAGTTAAATGGGCAGAACAAATCAAAGCAGAATTTCTAAAAAAATTGGCAGCAGGGCAGAAGGTAAGAGGTTTTGAGCCTCCGTATGCACAGGAAGAATATGACGCTATTGTTGCCGCAGCAGCAAACAAGCAAGCCGCAAATTGGTGGATCGATCGCCGCCTTGATGGTGTCAGCCGTATGGCTGCTAATGTTCTGGGTCGCTCACCTGTTTCTAACTCTGTGTTTTAAGGAATAAATCATGGACATAGCAAAAGAATTAGCAATCTCTGATCGCTTGACAGGGGTTTCGGAAGCGGATCGGCTAGCTCACGATGAAGCCGTAGCAATCCTTAGAGAGTCGTTAACGAAATACTCTCAACATTGCGGATCACTATCAAAGTTTGAGCATCCGGTTGATGACGTTGTTTTAATATTGGCAGCAGCATTAGGTAAGGATCGATTACCAGAACTGGTAGACGCAGTTGCAGAAGCGTCATACAAAATGGAGTCTTTTGACTTGGCAAACAAGTTGAGTGACATAGCTCATGGCGCACAGATCAAACAGTCGCACGCAGTTCATGATCAGCTAAAAGTTGTCGCAGAAGAGTTAGGGTTGGTCGCTTACGGGATTAGTCAAAAAGTCACAGGAGACGCAGCTATAAACTCTCCTCAAAGACGACGTGTTGAGGTGCGGTGGCAGCGTTGGCTAAATGGGGAAGGATTGAAAACCATTGAGAACCTAGAGGCAGATTTAAGCGCTTTGGGTTATGAACTTAGAGTCTTTCCAAAATGAAACCATAAGCTGTCCAAATCAGACAGCTTATGGTTTCAACGGAATTAGCGGGATTCCCCATCCGTCTACACGGTGGGGAGGGATAGCGCGGCTGACGTAGGAACGGAGTCAGTCAATATTTAGGGCAAGGAACGAAGAAACTCTCGTATGATGTCCGTCTTGGTTCGCTTCGTTTTTTTCGCATAGGCTTCTAGCTTCTTTGCTTCCTCCTCGGACACTCGGAAATGGATTTGTTTCTCGCTCATAATGTGTACCAAAGTGATACACTAAGTATAGGTGAAATTGAGTTAGGCACTGCTTGCTACGCAGGAAACGGTTGCTCATTAGCCTAGTGTTTGGCGCGTAACACGCAAACCGTAGCAATGGGGTCAGCAGGGATAAACTCTGCATCATGTAACCTGACCTGGAGGTTCGGGGCTAGTATCAGTACCTCATTTCGTGAGAAGGGATGCTAGTTTCAGGGCTGCTGAAAGCCCCATCCGCCTACGCGGTGGGGTAGGTTACTCACAAACTGATGGGAATTGAGCGATCGCCATAGGAATCCTACAGCCACACGCCTCTGGGGTTCTATGTCCGACGAAATCACACCACCTCCAAGCCCCACGCCAACCCGATCGCCCCAGACGATCGGCAAGGTCGGGGCTTACTTGTTTGCGTTCTTCGCAGCGGTATTAGTTGCATCCCAAACTGTGAGCATCAAGTTCAAAAATATTGATGGTCGCCAAGAATTCACCGCAGAATCGAAAGACAGCGTTTTCTTCGTGCCGGGTCTAGTGTTGGTTGGCTTGGCGATGGGCGTGAATATTTCGCCAGAAGCGATCGCCACTCTGATGGGCAGGAATTCTGGGTCGCAGAGTTGAACGCCCCGTGAAACTATTTAATTGCCATGCAAATCCAGATCCGTCACCGAAACCTTTTCTCCGAATTCCAAAATCGCATCCATGCGTTTATTTTGGCGAGGGTCGTTTCCCCGCTGCTGGGACAACTGTTTGCCATACTCTCCAGGCGTGGCAACTCAAGCATAGTTTTTTGGGTCGTCGAGAAATACTCGTGCCACCACTTGGATGCCAAGTTGAAACAGCAAAAGATTTGGAAGTCTGGTCGGCAGTCCTCAAACCGCCCTACACGCACCTCGTAAGGCTTGAGTACAAACTGCTAGATGGCTCCAACGTGCCGCCTAAAGTATTACTCAATCGTGCTTTCAACCTGAGTTTATTCGGTGTACCCGCCTCGTATGCCGCGCTCAACATCTGCACCTACCTGGAGTTTGTGGCGATCGACAAGTTTATCCCACGTAAGATGCTCTACTACGGATTCGAGAGTCAAATTTTTGGCTTTTGGCTGTTGGCAGTGCAGCGCAGATGTCGATCGCTCTCTTTACCGCCCGATCGCCAGTAATCGCGCCGCCCGACCCTGGAAGTCACTAGGCAGTTCATCAAAGATTTCCCGAATCAACTCACAAAGCTGATCACCCCGTACCCGCTCCCGCTCAAGTTCCGCCATTGTCTTTTCCGACTGCTGAATCATTGCCGCCAATTGCTTTTCTAGCGAAGAGCAGCGTTCTTGCTCAATTTGCAACATCGATTCGTAGCTGCCCAGTAATGTTTGCTGTTGGTCGCGCGGTGCCCATTGCTGCGACTTTTTAGCCCCGATCGCCCCCTGGCCCGGTTCCAACTCAGTCGGTAAAAATGGCTGCGACTTGCCCTCGCTAACGCAGTGAATCACCGCACCTTCCACCTTTTCCACCACCACCGATCGCCCCTTAAACTCCCCTTCGGCAACCTGAACCGTATCGCCCTGGCTAAACAGGGCAGGCTTTGGGGGTGGGGTTCTATACTCTTGCACCAATGCGATCGCCGTTTTATGGCTAACCGTCTGCCCTGACTCTGCTAGCGCGATCGCCTCTTCTCTTGCCGCCGGCGGCGTGTTTGGCGAAGCTAGCAGGTACAGTGCTCTTGCATGAAATTCCGAACCGTTCGGAATTTGGGTGAACTGCCGAGCGACCCGCATGTAATTTTCAGCGGTATCAATGCTCCACTCAAACTCAGTCTGGAGCCACACGCCCCACTTGCCATGCTTGAGTCGATCGCGGACCTCAATCAGCTTTTGCCCAATCTCTAAAATGTCCGCCCCGCTGCGCTTAATCAATGAGCGCACCTCCGCGCAGCGCTGTTGGACAATAATCCGCGTTTCACTGTCCAAGCCCGAATAATCAAAACCCGTCACCACTTCAGTCGCAAACATTCAAAATGCCTCCAGATCAATTCCTTTGCCCAACACCACCAACGCCAGAGCGATCGCCCCAACCACCGCTTCTGTAGCCACGTTGTAATTACGGGCGATCGTGCCCTCATCCAGCCCCCGAAAGAACTTGTCCATCACGTACAGCCGCGTCGGAGCCGCCAACTCTGCCACCTGGCGGCAAACTTCATT
>JBGTAZ010000321.1:0-9626 GCA_041749615.1 Leptolyngbyaceae cyanobacterium
ACCGCCCCGTTCTCCTGCCCGAATCCGCTTTTCGGGTGCCCAGCGATCGCTCGTTTCCAAGAGCTTATCCAGATCACTGAACACTTGAACGGCTTCTGCTCCCGATGCTAAGGCGGTCACCATCGTGCTGGTGGCGCGCAACACATCAACCGCGATCGCGCAATCAGCATCCGTTTTAGTCGGAGCTAGTTCAGGCGTATGAAAAATTGATAGCTTCATAGATAAGAAGGTCGTTTAGACAGTAGTTAAGCAATTAAAAAGCCCTCAGGGCACAAGCTGTAACTACTTAGAATACAGCACCGATGAGAGCCAAAACGAAAGCTTACTCCAGCGATCCATACGAACTATGAGGGAAATAACGGCAATATATTCAATGGTTCAAGTCGCTGTTTTAGCTTCGCGATCGCTAAAAATCCAACAAGAGAATAAAAGCTATCGCTAGAAACTGATTAGATCTGGCAACGTTTTAGCCTTTAACGTTTTAGCGTTTAAGCCTATTGACTCAACTTTGTAGAGATTTTACAACCAACCGATGTATTTCCCTATTCTTACAGAGATTTCGATTTTACCGATTTTCTACAGACAACGGCAGTGTAGACGGCAAGATTTTAACGCGATTATCCGACAGTTTTAGCGTTTTCAGGGCAGATCGAGTTTGTTTAGCAACAAGGCTAGGGGTGGCTCCCGTGAGAGACAGGCGTTGCGGACTCGGAGGTCGTTGGGGGATGCCCGGTTGATGCAGCACTTCTAAATGGACGATCCCCGGTATCGTAGCGGCGATCGTCAGATTTGCGAACGGCTGAGTGGTTGCCACCCGCACAGTTCCAGCCTCAAATGCGGTAGTGGATGTAATTGGGGTCGTTTGTGGCAAATCTGTCAAGGCGGCGATCGCCTGAAACCGAACAGACTGTGGCGATTCCAACACAACAGGAAGTTGCCATAGGGGATCAAACTGAGCCGCGATCAAGTCATTCACCAAAGGAGATAACCAGCCGAGTTCTGGGACGGCGGCTTGAGGTAGCAAGGTGAACGGTCGCAACAGCCCCGTTGCACTGGTGGAAATCGGCTGAATCAGGCTAGAAATAAAATCTTCATCCGGCTGAGATGCCACCACTGAAGCTGTAGCCGAAATATCGACTACGCCAGAAGCCGATAGATTTAAGGTGTTGCCTGAACCGATTGCCATGGGTTGAGTGTTCTGGATTTTAGCCATGGCGATCGCCTGCTCAAATATCGCGGCTGGATCAAGCGCACTCCAGCCCTGAGCCGTTTGCTGCAAAAACTCAAAGTGTAAATGAGGACCCGTCGAGGAACCTGTGCTGCCCACTTGACCAATCAATTGCCCCTGCTTTACCCATTCTCCTTGCTTCACGAATAACTGCGACATGTGGGCATAAAGGGTTTGCTGCATCGCGTTGTGCTGCACAATCACGGTTAAGCCATAGCCGCCATGCAGGTCAGCGAGGTAAATCCGACCACTTTTTGCCGCGACCACAGGGCTACCATAAGCGGCTCCTAAGTCAATGCCACGATGGAATCGTGCGTCGCCAGTAATAGGATGAGTTCGCCAACCAAAGGCAGAGGTGATTTCTGCGGGAACGGTCAGCGGCAGAACCAGGTTCAATCCCTTTTTGCCCAACAGTTGACCAATCGGCAACTGAAGAGCAACTTGATTAGAAGGAATTAGCGCTTGGGTAGAGTAGCCCGTGGGCGGAGGCGCATAGCCGGATGACGCGCCCGTTGAGAAAGCAACTGGCGACGATGGAGAGAAACCGATTGTCGATTGATGGGTGCCTGCTTTTTTGGCGATCGCGACAGCGGGTAATTTTCCCGTCTTTGCCACTTGTTTTGCGCCTAGTTTACGCAACAAACCCGCCCGAACCTGGGCGGGGATGGGGGACTGATTGATCGCTTGACGCGCTGTCTCATAATCACCCGATTCACCATATTTTGCCGATTCTTGCGCGGTTTCCTGGTTCTGCTGTGCCTGTTTTTGGGCGCGTGCCTTGCCGGCAATCTGTAATAACGCTTGCTCTACTTCCTGCCGTCGTTGGGCTTTAGCCGCCTCTGGGGAAGAAGAAAACGGGGGACTCACAGGCGCAGACTGGGCGGCAGGTGGAGATGGCTCAGCGGCAGAATCGGGTGCGGGTGCTAGTTTAGGGGCAGGTGAAGACGGGTGTGCCTGAGACGGCGACTGAGACGGCAGCAATTCTGGCGGAGCCAAGTTTGGCTGAGTGGGAGCAGCAGGAGAAGCGAAGCGCGGCGCGGCGACATCAACGTGCTGGGGTTGACCCTGGACAACAGGCGGGGATGGAGCGGGCTGCTCAGGAAACAAAGGAGATCCTCCTAACGAGTAGAAATGGAGTACCAATTAAATCAAGCACGCTGTTTAGAATAGCTCTTTATTAGTTTCCTAATCCAAAGTAAGGTATCCGGGAAAATTATTGCAAGAGCCTATGGAGACTCGGTGAAGTTTCGCCCTAATTTTGACCCGGCATGGAGGGCACTATTTTCATAGCGCTTCATTTTTCATAGCGCGTCAGGGTGCGGCAGTGATTTTAGGGACTTGTCGTATTCAATTTGCCCATAGTCGAGCTTGATGATGCGATCGGCGAGATGAAAATAATGGTCATCGTGGCTAATGCAAAGAATCGTTTTACCTTGTTCCCGCAGTTGAGGCAGTAATTCGGTATAAAACACATCTTTAAACACAGGATCTTGATCGGCTGCCCATTCGTCAAACAGAAAAATGGGTCGCTGTTCCAGATAGGCAGTCAGGAGGGTCAAGCGTTTACGCTGTCCTTGGGAAAGAGCGGTGGTGGAAAGGGTGCCGTTTGTGACGCTGACTTTGTGATCAAGCTGCAAGCGGCGTAGATAATCGTGGGCTTCGGTGTCTAGATCGGAGCGATCGAGTCCCAATAGGCGATCGAACAAAAAGAAATCGGCAAACACCACGGCGAAATGTTGGCGATACCATTCGCGATTGCGATCGTCAATTTGCTGTCCATCAAAGCGAATCTCGCCGGATTGAGGCACATATAGCCCCAGTAACAGCTTTGCCAGAGTCGATTTGCCGCTGCCGTTGCCCCCAACGATAAACACCAACTCCCCTGGATGAAGCGTCAGGTCAAGGGGTCCCACCCCAAAGCCACTGTCTTCATGTTCAGTTTGATAGGCATGAGTCACCCCTTGCAAGCGTAACTCTTTCCATTGCTGATGAATGAGATCGGGGGTGGAAGTGGCTTCTGCCCAACCAGCCAAGGAGATATCGAGGGCTTCGATTTTTTTCAGCGCGATTCCGGCGCGGCTGATGACGGGTAAGGAATTGACCAACCCATCCATTGGCAGCATCAAATAGGTGAAAGTCAGAACGTAGCCAGCCAAGGTTTGGGGGCTAATGATCATTAGTTTGGGCAGGGCAAACAGCACAAAGCCGATCGCAAAGAAAAAGATCAGTTTGCCCCAGCTTGAAGTCGTGGCAAATAGGGTCAGTCCTTTAATATTGTTGCGACGAAAGGCGGCGGCGGATTGCTGCAAATCTTCCTGAAGAAACGCCTGTCGCCTACGGTAGTGCAGTTTGAGTTCCTTGGTGCCATCGGTGACAGTGCGAAAGTGCTTGAACAGAGTATCTTGCTCGTCTCGCGCCCGTTCTAGCCAGCTTTCCCCCTGTTTTAGCAACCACTGACAGCTTCCGATCGCGACGACGGCTAACAGGCAAACCAACAGAAACACCTTCCAAGACAGCCAGATGATATAGGCGAATCCACCGGCGACGATCGCGATATCGATGCACAAAAAGGGCATCAGCCGCACGGCATCGGAGACTGCCTGGACATCATCGGTGAGGGTAGCCAATAGTCGGGCACTACCCAACTTTTCCAACTGTGCCAGCTCGGTTGCCAAAATCTGACGGCAGAGACTTAGCCGAAGCTGAAATACTGCCTGTTGCGCTAACCGAATTAGCATCACTTGGGAAATAATGCTGGAAGTTAAGGCAACCAATGTTAATCCAGCAAAGGCGATCGCAAGGGTATTCAGCGATTCTGTGCCTCCTTGGCTCATAGCTTGGCTGATTAGGGCAATCAGTGCCGCACTGCTGCCCCCGCTCAGAAACCCGGTCACAATTGCGATCGCCACCATCTTCCAGGACGATCGCATCAAAAAAAACATCAAATTCATTACGTTCGAGCCAATCTCCTCACCGAATGCCCCTATGTCAACTGAAATTCTTCAAATATCGGCTGCCCGTAAATAGCGTTGCGATCGACTGCCGATAAAATTTTACCGTTTGCCCGATCAGACATGAGGCATTGACACACCATAGCCGCCACATCCGCCCGGTGGATCACACCCGCCACTAAAGGATTTTCGGTCAAAATGCCCTGCCCCGTCGCGGGTGGATCGGATTTTAGCCCACCGGGGCGAATAACAGTGTAGGGTAAGCCACTGGCAATCAAATGATTTTCTGCCTGTTCTTTTTCTGCCAAGACAGCGCTTAACGTTTCTAACGCTTGCAGTGGTAGCGCCGGAGAACTATTACCGCTGCCAATAGAGGTAATCAGCAAAAACTTTTTGGCTCCAGCGTTCACGGCGGCATCAATCAGATTTTTGTTGCCCTTAAAGTCTGCGCGTTCTCCATCGGTAGGCTTGCCGCCAATGGTGCTGATGACGGCATCAATTGGGTCTCCACTCATGGCATGTTCCACCTCTGCTAAGTTGAGGGCATCGCCAACCACAACATCAACACCCATCGCTTCTAGCTCGTCCCGGACACTCTCAAATCGCACCATTGCCTTGACTTTCATCTGCTGCTTCCTTAAGCCCTTGGCAATTTCTCGCCCAAGCCCGCGACTTGCGCCCGCCAAAAAAATAGTCCCCGCCATAGCATCCGTGCGTCCTAAATAAGTCTTCAGTCTATTATTGCTGGCAACCTCCAACGTTCTTCTGTTGTAACAGGTTAGAGGAGAATAGAGATAGCTGTGTTAACCTAACGTGCAACTAAAGGTAACCCACTTGGTATTACAACAGTGGAATGCACGTTGATATCCGGATAGGCGATCGCACCCTAATCCCAACAATAAAAAAGCGATCGCCCCCTTGTGATACCAATTTAAACAGAGGATGCGACAGATCTGAGCTTGAAACCGTAGCTGAGTAAAGCTTCTACAATTCAAAATAGCTCCTACGGAGACGCTTCGCGAACAAAATTCAAAACGGTATGAGAAGCGATCGCTGCTGCTCAGTGATGTCAAAACAGTAAAGCTTTTAGGCGTTAACTTTAGAAGCCAAATAAATGAGGCTCTAAAAGCATAGGTTCTATGTCAAGCTTGCAGTCAGATTGCAGTATGTGCCAGCCCACCCACCAAATTCCGTAGCGCTAAATTGTCCGGCTCTTCTGGACTTGAGGTTATAAGTTTCTCTAATCACTGGAGTTTAGACTAAAGGAGAAAAGAGCGATCGCCCACAGAGCAGACAATCGCTCAATGGTCGATGCTGAGATTAACCATAAATTCAGCATCAACCATGAACAGTTTGAATCAGCTTGAGGAATTTCGGCAATCGGTGTACGAGTTGTTAGGAAATGGGCGAGATGCCCTGTTCGATTTGATGGACGCAGTCTTGGTCAATCGAAGCGTATCGTCGTTTGCTGAGTTATCGGTATCGCCGGTATTTCGACGAGGCTGGTCAAGCGCATATGCAGCCATTGCCGATAGTCAGCCGCCGCGCCGTGAATTATTGAAACTTTATGCCCAGCATCTGCCGTCAGTGCAGCCTGTTGTCTTAGCCGGAGACCACACAGCTTGGCCGCGCCCCTATGCCGTGACGCTCAAAGACCGGACGTATGAGCATCAAGCGCAACCGATGAGTGGCAGCAAGCCTGTGACCGTGGGACAAGGCTACAGCACCTTGGCATGGATTCCTGAAGCACAAGGCAGTTGGGCGTTACCGCTCTTACATGAACGTATCAGCAGCTTTGAGAGTCCAATTCGCAAAGCCACTGCCCAACTTGAAGCGGTATGTGAGCAGATTTCCACTCGTCCGCTCAGCCTGTGGGATGCCGAATATGGCTGCGCCCCCTTCCTCATCCAAACCGCCGCGATTGCCTGTGACAAACTGATTCGAGTCCGCCCTAATCGCGTTCTGTATGCGGCTCCGCCTGAATACAGCGGCAAAGGACGACCCCGCAAGCACGGCGCGAAATTCACACTCAACGAGGCCCAAACCTGGTGGCAGCCTGAGCAAAGTCTAGAAGTCGAATCCGACTCGCTTGGCCCGGTGCGATTGCAACTGTGGCAGAATTTGCATTTCTATCAGTCGCCCGCTCATCCGATGCATCTGATTCGAGTCGAACGACGAGGCAATGGCCTGCTTCGCCGTCCGTTGTGGTTGATCTGGGTCGGACAAAGCTTACCCGATTTGAACGACCTGTGGCAGCGCTATCTGCGTCGCTTTGCCGTTGACCATTGGTATCGCTTGATCAAGCAACGCTTGCACTGGTCCTTACCCCGCTTCGCCACCCCAGAGCAATCCCAAAGGTGGAGTGACCTGATGCCAGTGCTCAGTTGGCAACTCTGGTTAGCCCGTCCGCTCGTGCTTCAGACTCCTTTGCCTTGGCAAAAGCACTTGCCTGTCCCCTCACCCGGTCGAGTTGCCGATAGCTTTGCTCCACTTTTAGTCCGAATTGGCTCTCCTGCGCCTGACCCCAAACCTCGCGGAAAGTCCACCGGGTGGTTGCCCGGTCGGATTCGCACTCGTCGCATTCGCTATCCTACGGTCAAAAAAGGCTTCAAACAATCCAAAAAACCGACATTCAAGTCGGCTTAAACCTTGATCTGATCCTGAATTGCAGATGCCCTCGCTCAACCAGTTTGACCGAGCAGCTTTGCTATTAGTCTAAACTCCAGTAATCAGAGAAGCAAGCTAATAGACGTGTTCGGAAGTTATCAAAGTTAGAGAAGCCTAATAAACGGATTTTCTGATTCAAGCTCTTGGAAGAGGATAGGCTCTACTCCCGCTTGAACTTCATCAGGTAGAGCAGCGAGTTCTTTCAGAAACCGCTTGGTGTACTCAACTGTCCACATCTTTGTTTTTGAGAGAGTGATAGTAGGCTAAAGCATCTGTTCTATTAAGGCGATCGCCCTCATTGGATTCCTCCATTAACTGTACCAACCCGTAGTTTTCTAGAATTTCTTCAATTTGCTCAAACTCCGCAATGGGAATCTGCACTGCGATCGGCTGTTGTTGTTCGTTCAAAACCAAGTTTTTGTGTAGTTCCAGCATTGATTTCTCCAGTGAACAACAAGAATATCAAGGAATATCAAGATACATGAGTTTTTTACCCTTTTTGCTTCAATTAGTGCAGAAAGTGGCGAGTTCCAGTCAGCAGCATGACGATGCCGAGTTCATTTGCGGCAGCGATCGAGTCTTGGTCGCGCAGACTGCCGCCCGGTTGGACGATCGCCTGAATTCCAGCCGCCGCCGCCGTGCGGACGGAATCATCAAACGGGAAGAATCCATCGCTGGCAAGAATAGCGGCTTGCGCTTTTTCACCCGCTTGCTCTAGGGCGATTTTGACCGAGCCGACTCGGTTCATTTGCCCCGCGCCAACTCCCAATGTGGCGCGATCGCGGGTAATCACGATCGCATTCGATTTCACATGTTTGCAGACCTTCCAGGCAAACAGTAGTTCTTCTAACTGGGCGGGAGTGGGTTGTTTCTCGGTTGCCACCGTCCAAGCTGCGGGATCAACCGTCTGATCATCGCTGGATTGTGCCAAAAAGCCACCCGCGATCGCTTTCACTGAAAACTCTGCGCCCTGCGCCAAATCAGGCAATATTAAGATCCGAACCTTAGACTTTGCCGCCAAAATTTCCTGTGCTTCTGGTTCACAGCCGGGAGCCACGACACATTCCAAAAAGGTTTTGGTCAGCAATAGCGCTGTCGCGCCATCAATCGGACGGCTCAAGGCAACAATGCCACCAAAGGCAGAAACCGGATCAGCATTAAACGCCTTTTCGTAGGCTTCTGCGATCGTGTGACCCAGCGCCGCCCCACAGGGATTGGTGTGTTTCAAAATAGCCGCAGCCGGGGGATTTTGCGGTTCCACAAACTCCGCAATCAGTCGCCGTGCCGCTTCCAAATCGACCAGGTTGTTATAGCTCAGTTCTTTGCCTTGCAGTTTGGTTGCCGCTGCCCACCCGCTGGAGATCGCTCCGGTTTGATACCAAGCCGCCGGTTGATGCGGATTTTCGCCATAGCGTAACGGCTGAAGCTGCTGACCCGTGAGGGTAAAGTTGGGCGAAAGGGTGCGCGCTTCTTCTAGTTGCTCACCGCGAACGGCAGTAGATTGTTCCGAAAGGTAGGTCGAAATTGCTTGATCATAGTCGCCGGTGTGCTGAAACGCTTTTAGGGCAGCCTGCTGACGGAATTCTGATGGCACCTCACCGTTATTCTGGCGAAGGGCTTGCAGGTAGCGATCATATTGACCGGGATTACAGAGGACAGTCAGATGGGCATAGTTTTTTGCCGAAGCTCTGAGCATGGCGGGTCCACCAATATCAATTTGCTCGATCGCCTCAGCAATAGACACATCAGGACGGGCGATCGTGGCTGCAAACGGGTACAAATTCACTACCACTAGATCAATCGGTCGAATCCCTTGCGCCGCCAAATCTGCCAAATCTGCTGGCACATCCCGCCGTGCCAAAATGCCGCCATGAATTCGAGGATGCAGCGTTTTAACCCGCCCCCCCAAAATTTCTGGAGAATTCGTGTAGTCCGACACTTTGGTCACGGGTAAGCCTGCTGCCTGCAAGGCTTTTGCCGTGCCGCCACTGCTGATCAAATCAAAATTAAACTCTTCCACCAAAGAACGGGCAAACTCCACCAATCCCGTTTTATCGGATACGCTCAGCAGCGCTAGACGTGCCATGCTCAAAACTCCCACTAAACCATTCTCTTGAGTTTAGCGGACGAGTTGGTTGGATTCAAAATTAGAGAAGAGGAAAGAAGGACTACTTCTGCTCCATTTGGCGCTTCATTTGGTCGCGGGCAGTCTGTAAAACAGTGCGAAGTCCGGCTTTTTGTTGATTATCTAGCTTCAAGAAAGTCGAAAACTGTTGGCGCAGAGTGTCGGTACGGGCAGCATCGGGGCGTTTTAGCTTCGTGGGATCAAGACCACTCGAAATAATTGATTCTAGTTGATCGAAGGCAAATTCGCTGATGGTTGAGAGGGCTTTCTGCTGCTGAGTATTCAGCCGAATTGTGTTTCCTAATTCGCGAATTGTAGAGGGTTGGCTCGATTCAGGAGTCGGCACAGGAATTGGCTGAGCGATCGCGCTCACACTAGACATGCAGCATAATCCAACTGCGATCGCGCTAGCAGAACCAGAGATGACCACAGACGATTTCAGTTTCATAGTTGTAACCAAGGAAATTTGAAGAACTAAAGCAAAGATAGCGGATCAAATGTAATCGAATGATAGACGAAATACTAAGATTCATTTTACTTAGACTAAGTAAAGTCAAAAAAGTTTCGGAATTTATGTCAAACACCCTTTACTCAATTTCTGTGCCGCTCAAGAGTGGGCGATCGCCCCAAGGAGCCGTCGTGCTGCTGCATGGCT
>JBGTAZ010000322.1:0-4195 GCA_041749615.1 Leptolyngbyaceae cyanobacterium
GATTGCTCTTAAATCAAGCCCTATCTCTATTCAATCAGTCGCTAATGCTAATGGTCTCATGCTGAACGCCGATGGACAACTCCCAATTTCTTCTGGAACGCCCCAGGAACCTGAAATCGCTCGCAGGCATTTGAAACAGTGGCTACAGCAGATTTTTGGATCTAGTCACGCTCACATTAAAATGCGCTTGAAGGGCAATCACCTTCACATTTTGGTGGAAAGTGACCCTACTCCAGATGCCGATGCCATTGTTGCGGCGCTGTCGCAAGCGTTAGCGAAGGAGGCTCCAGACCGCTCTTTCCATCTTCGTTCTGCTCATATTCATCGCCTGATGATCTACGGACGAAGCTTTGGCGGCAAGCAACCCCTGTGGACAAAGGCGATCGATTTGAACTGGGACTCGACTGCACCCTTGGGCGATCGCGCTTCAACCCCTTCTCTGTCAACTGATCTGTCAAATTCTCTAACCAATACTGAAATTCAGCCTGATCGCGTGTCTCACGTAACGGCATCTTATTTTGCCCAAGCTCAGCAGGGAGACCCTGACGCGATCGCGCGGTATCTTAGCAATGCCCTCAGCAGTTTGGGCATTGCCGTGCGTGCCAAAACTGAGGCGACGATCGCTCAACGGGAGTCGCCTCAATCCTTATCTGATTTAGCATCTAAGTCAGCAGCGCCAAGCCGGTTACTGATTGTTTGCGAGTCGGCTTATAGTCCCGATCTTTCTTTATTAAGAGAGGTCGTTGCCCAGCGTCTTCGGGAACTAGAGCTTCGGCAGATTCGAGATGTGGTGTTGTTTGGGCAGGTCAGCGGTGAACCCCGACCTGAATGGGTCTTGCGGGTAGACCTGACCCCAACGGAAGATATCCTCAAAGCCTGGGCACGATGGGGCGATGTGCAAGCGATCGCTCAATTGCTAAATCGCCACTTGGCAGGGCAGGCAATGGAGTTATCGGCACTGTTGAAAGATGCCACCTTGCACCTCTCTTGCGCTGGGATTAACGGCACGGTGCCCGATCAAGCGAGGGCGATCGCGGTGATAGACCCGATGCTGCAAGCATTCCTGCCCCAAGGGATTCACGCGGCGGCGATCTATGGTGTAACTACTCTTGCCGCCGCGCCTGCCGCCACTCCTGACTGGGTTCATTGGCTAGAGCTACCTGCGGCTCACCATCCAGAATTGGTTCCGACAACGCTCGATCTTGCCCGCCAGAATAATTTAGAAGCGATTACCTTTTTGCTGACGCGCTTAGTCAATCCTGATTTGAATACTAAGCTGGCAACGGGGGGCATTCGCGTTCAGATTCGGCAAAAAGGCGATTTGCTGCACATTATGACGGATGCGCCCAACTGTCCCCGCCAGGATGCCATCGCTGCGCCGATCGCTCGGTTTCTCAAGCCGCTACACATTGCCTCGGTGTCGGGTGTGCGAGTTTATGGGCGGAGATCGGGGCAGCGCCAACCACTCTGGCACTATGGGCTTGATTTTAGCGGCGATCGCCGAGTTCCTACTGCCACCCCCGACTTTGCTGCCTCCGATATTCATGTGGATGAATTGCTGTCGCCTGCGGGGGCGATCGTTCCCTGGTTGGAGCCACAAACTGACGATAGCCGCTCTGAGATCGCTCACATTGCCAAGCGCACCTTAGAACGAATTCAGCGATCGCTGATTCACACTCAACTGTTCATCCCGTTAGACTCTGCACCGTTGAATCCCAGCCCTGCTTCAACTGAAACTCCTGACACGCCGAGCCGCCAGCGTTTAGGGATTGGGCTGGTTTGGGGCATTGTGGGGCTGCTGCTCGTTCTGCAAGCTGACTGGCTGCTGGGCTATTGGCTTGGGCGATCGTCTCAAGCTCAAACTGCTCAGACTCAGACCGCTCAGACTCAGACCTCTGGTGCGTCGCTCATGGGCAGCCCTAAACCATCAACGGCTCAACTCCCGAATCTATCACTCAGCAAAAAAGCGAGTGATCCCACTGCTTTTAATGCGTCCGGCTTTACCCAACCGGGCGAAACGACGCTATCTCTGCCGAAATCTGGCGACTCGCTCGATGCTAAGACACTACCCGCATCTCCGATGCAAGCAAAAGCCGACGCTCTGACCGCCACGCTAAACTACCCCAGCTTTAACAGTCGCCAGTTCGATCGCCAGCTTGCCGTTTATAAAAGTTATTTAGAAATCTTTGGAGCACCCGATGTGCTGATTATCGGCAGTTCCAGAGCGCTCCGGGGCATCGACCCGGTGGCGTTAGAAAAAGCGCTGGAGAAACAAGGCTATCCCAACGTGCAAATTTTCAACTTTGGGATTAATGGGGCAACGGCTCAAGTGGTCGATTTGCTGGTGCAGCATGTGTTGCCGCAGGATAAACTGCCAAAATTGTTGCTGTTTGCCGATGGGGCGCGTGCCTTTAACAGTGCTCGAATGGATATTACCTACAACGGGATGATTACCTCAGAAGGCTATCGCACTTTGTCTGCGGGCAAACCGCCGATCGCCAGCACCACGATCGCCCAGGCACCTACGGCAAAACAGCAGCCCAACGGCACCCCGGCATCCGTCACCGAAGAAGCGGCTCCTGTGAACCGATACCAGCAGATGAATGAGACCCTGACCCAGCAGTTGGGCGGATTATCGGCAGTCTACAGCCAGCGCGATCGCCTCAAAACGCGGCTACGCGAACAATTAATCAGCCTGTTGCCTCCGGCGCTTTCATCCGGCGTGTTGGCATCTTCCGATAGTTTAATCAACTCTACTTCCCCCGCTGCTGCGGCTAGTTCCGCTCCTTCCCTCTCTGCCGATGGGCAAGGCATGATCGATATTGACGGGTTTTTGCCGCTCCCAGTCCGCTTTAACCCCGTGACTTACTATCAAAAATATGCGCGGGTTTCGGGTGACTACGATTCTGACTACGACTCTTTTACCTTAGAGGGCGTGCAAACCGAAGCAATGGTTGCGATCGCCCAGTATGCTCAATCCCAAAAACTGCCGCTGGTATTCGTCAATTTGCCCCTGACGCAGGAATACCTCGACCCCTCGCGCCAACGCCATGAAGATGCCTTTCAGCAGCATATGCTTAGCCTTGCGCCTGAGTTTAGCTTCATCTACCGCGATCTCAGCAGCGCCCTCGCCACTCAACCTGATTATTTCTCTGATCCCAGCCACCTCAACCGCTATGGAGCCTACGCTGTCTCGCAACGCCTCGCCCAAGATGTGATGATTCCGTGGCAAGTCGCCAAGTAGTTGTTCCGGCTGAGATCAATAAACCTTGCATAAATCATCTTTTGCCCCCCTAGCCTCCCAATTCTGGGCTGTGGTGTTCCCACAAGTAATCGACTCTAGCCAAGTCACTGCCAAATCGCCCCCTAGCCCCCAATTCTGGGGGAACCGAACTGCTCAAAGTCCCCCATTTTTGGGGGATTTAGGGGGCGCAAAGGATTCAAACGGAGTCAGCCTCGATTTGTATGTACACGGCAGCTAATTCTGGGGGGAACAGGCTGCTGCTGCCTGAATAATGCGGACTAGAACAGTTTGCAAATCACTCAAAACCTCTTCATTCGTAAACCTAAGTACCCGATAACCAAACGATTGAAGCTGCTCTGTCCGAACCTCGTCATAGACTTTTTGTTGGGTATGAATGTCTCCATCAACCTCAATAACTAATTTGCAAGATGGACAATAAAAATCAACAATGAACCGTCCTACAGGGTGCTGACAGCGAAACTTGAATCCTGCTAGTTGACGACAACGTAAAACGCTCCATAATTGCAATTCAGCGGGAGTCAAATGTTGCCGCAGACGACGAGCAGCTTGCTCCGTTTGCTGGATAGTGCCACGAATTCTAGGAGAGTCTTTTGGCATTAGGAAAGTAGGTTAGACCATTTTCTATAGATTGCCCTACATTAGCCAAAGTCTCACAAGTCAAAGCGGTTGAAATCAGCGATCGCTCTCTTTCAGCGAAGCACAGCTAGGCAAATACCAAAAGCGACCCGGCTCAGCCAATGGCTGACTTGCCACCAACTGAACACTGCCATTTTTGCCCACCATCACGCGATCGGCTTCTACTAAGAGTGAAGGAGTGGAGGGTGGAGGGGTAGAGGATTCAGGAAGGGGGGTGAGGGCAGAAGGATGAGTATTTTCGGTTCCCACTTCCACCCACGAGGCAATGCCTTCGCCGCTCTGCAATGGCTCCAG
>JBGTAZ010000323.1:0-15058 GCA_041749615.1 Leptolyngbyaceae cyanobacterium
TGAGTGGACTCAACCGCCTTTTGCATATGATCTTCAACGTCAGCTAACTTCACAAAGACCTCCGACAAGGGTTCCAATAGGATCACCCATCACCGCTTTACGAATGTTGCCCTTGACTGAAAGGTCAAACACGATGATGGGAATATTGTTCTCTTTACATAAGGATATGGCAGTCGCGTCCATTACCCGCAAGTCTTTGTTGAGAACATGGGCATAGTTTAGAGTTTTATAGCGTTTTGCATCGGGATTCGTGCGGGGGTCTGAATCATAAACGCCATCTACTTTAGTGGCTTTGAACACCACATCTGCGCTAATTTCAGCCGCTCTTAAGGCTGCGGTTGTGTCAGTGGTAAAGAAAGGGTTGCCCGATCCCGCTCCAAAAATAATGATGCGTCCTTTTTCGAGATGACGAATGGCACGTCGTCGGATGTAAGGTTCAGCAATTTGCTGCATTGCGATCGCTGTTTGGACTCGCGTGGGCACTTCCATCCGCTCTAAGGCATCTTGCAAGGTCATGGCATTCATCACCGTCGCGATCATGCCAATATAGTCAGCGGTCGCCCGATCCATGCCAGCCGCCGCGCCCTTAATCCCGCGAAAAATGTTGCCTCCACCGACCACCACTGCCACCTGAACCCCATTCGCCGTAACATCCGCGATTTCTTCGGCAATCCCTTGCACAATGTCTGGATCAATTCCATAAGACAGGTCGCCCATCAAGGCTTCACCGCTTAATTTCAGTACTATCCGTTGATAAGTTAAACCCATGGGGTGTCAGTCGCCTCAAATACCTTCTTAACATACTCGTTAAAAAATCACTTCGTCCACCCATTGCCTGCGATCATTTGTTTCAGAATCATTTCAGTTCTTCGGTTCGCCATTTGACCGAACAGCCAATCGGGGGCGTTGAGGTGGGCTTAACTGGAGTGCCGCTGAGAAGTTGGGCGATCGCATCTCGAAAATAGGCAACCTTTACACCGCTAGCCTCTTCTGCATTATCATCCATACGTCCGTTATAGCAAAGAACGCCATGACGATTGAGCAGAAACACATGGGGAGTTTTTTCGGCACCGAAGCTATGGGCGACATCCTGAGTCACGTCCCGTAAATAGGGAAAATTTAGCCCATTCGTTTTCACAAATTTTTTCATATTGTCAAAACTGTCATCTGGATATCGGTCTGCATCATTGGGATTAATCCCAATTAGAGTAAATCCTCGGTCTACAAAATCGGTTTGTAGTTGCTTGAGCCGCTCTAGATACATGTGTACATAGGGACAGTGGTTGCACATAAACACCACTCCGACTGCCTGAAACTGCTCTAAATATCGAGCGAGGTGATGCACTGCTCCATCCGCCCCTGGCAATTCAAAGTCTGGTGCGTAACCCCCGATCGCGGTTCCCATCTTCTCCATAATGCTGTCCCTGTGAATGAATGGAAGATTACCAGCCTTTGGCGATCGTCTGATAACCAATCAGTTTATAGACCAATTTAGCAGCCGTAAACTCCGAAACGACAGAATCTGCGATCGGTGCCAACTCCATGACATCGCAGCCGATCACATCATGGGTTTCAAACACGCGCTGCAAAAACCCCAGTAGGGCAAACCAGTGTAACCCGCCGGGTTCGGGAGTGCCGACCCCCGGCATCAGCGTGGGGTCAATCCCATCTAAATCAATCGTGATAAATACTTTCTCGGTTTGAATGCCAGCCCATGCTCGTTCCATCCAATCCGGCTGGAGGGCAATCTCCCGCGCCCGAATCACCGTTAGCTGCTTTTCACGAATTAGGTCAGCTTCTTCTTTGCAAATGCTGCGAATGCCAATCTGCACCGTTGGCAAGCCCATATCGACTACCCGGCGCATGACGCAGGCATGGTTATGAATTGAGCCTTCATATTCATGCCTGAGGTCACCGTGGGCATCAATTTGTACTACGGTAAACGGCTCTCCAGGATTCGCCTGCCGATACGCTTCCACCAGTCCGGTGGTAATGCTGTGTTCGCCGCCCAAGGCAATGACAAATTTGTGATCAGCCAGAAGCTTAGTGACCGTTGCCTGAGTGACTCTCAGCATCTCCTCGGATGGCATCAGGGCACTATTGCGGGTGTCCGCGATCGCGTCATGGGTGTGAATGCCAACCGTCCACAGTTCGCGATCGTGGTCGTCGTCGTAATACTCCACCTGCTGAGACGCATCCAAAATCGCTGCGGGTCCATTTTCACAGCCGCGCCGATAGGTGGTAGTTGCCTCAAAGGGAATCGGCAAAATAACTACTTTGGCAGCATCATAATCTGCGGCAACCTCTGACCCCAAAAACGGTAAAGAAGATGTTAACGTTTGCACCTGAATTCTCATGACATAGCAACTCTCTCAATCCTGACACGATTGAGGCATCCATTGCCACACAGAAACCATAAAGCATAAGTAGCAGAGCAAAATTAGGCGTTGCTGAATGGCGCAATGGATGATTAGGGAACTAGAACATCGGCGAATTTGAGGTAGAAGAAACACATTCAGGTGTTAAAGCATTAGCGCGTAAAGTGTTTTTGTTGCTTCCGCAAAGTTTTGCAAACTGAAGCTGGGACTTGAATAAGGAGCAGAAATGGTTACTAACTCTATTAAGGATTCGAGTTTAATTACGAAATTGCTAGCGGGAATTATTCTAATTCTTGTCCTAGCGGTCTTGTGGCTTTTTTCCCAACTGGGTCATGTCGTTACTCCATCTCCTGACACCAGTTCGCTGATTGTTCGTCAGGTTAGAAATGTCAGTGAATTGACTACGGCACTGTTTGAAATGGATGCGGTAGTACCTGTCAGTGATAAAGGTTTTCTGGGTGAGAGTAAATTGCTCTTCATCGCGCATGGTAATGTTCGAGTTGGCATCGATTTACGCGAGTTTCAATCAAACGATGTGGAGATTGACGGTAAAAAAGTTGTTGTGACTTTACCGCTGCTTAAAATCTTGGGCAGTAACCTTGATTTAGACCATTCCAGGAAGAAATTATTGTGAAGGCTCAGTTGCCGACCGAAGGCGCTTGCTCAAGCAACACTGCCAACGGCACCATTTCAGCAGACGGTTGAAAGAGTCTTAATTTAATCTTGATCTCGATTTGATAGGGGATTGATCAAGTCGCTTAAGCCTTCGCCCAAAAGCGATAGCCCAGTGACCATAAGCGTCATGGCTAAACCGGGAAACAACGTCGTCCACCAGATGCCGCCTGTGGAAAGCCCATCTAATGCTTGTTTTAGGTCATAGCCCCACTCCGGTGTTTCTTCTGGCAAACCCAAACCGAGGAAGCCCAAACCGCCCAAGATGAGAATGGCATCCGCCGCATTGAGCGTAAACAGAACCGGAACACTTTGCACGACGTTGAGGAATAGGTAGCGAGTCAATATATGCCAAGTGGAGGCTCCCATTGCCTGCGCTGCTTCTACAAACAGTTCATTTTTGACGGCGATCGTTTGGTTGCGAACCAGCCGATAGTATTGGGGAATGTAGGCAATGCTGAGGGCGATCGCGGCATTCAACACGCCGCGCCCCACCACAAACGCCAGCGTCACCGACAGCAGCAATCCTGGCAACGTGTAGATCGTGTCCATTAAAAACAGCAATAGGCGATCCAAGTTGCCGCCCAAATAGCCGCTGACCATGCCCAGGGGAATGCCAATCACCAATCCCAGCAGCGTCGCCAAAATTAACACTTGCCACGCCGCCTGAGTGCCAAATACGGTTCGCGAAAAAACGTCATAGCCCAGTTGCGTGGTGCCAAACCAATGCTGCCAGGATGGAGCCTGCTGGGGGGCATTATCCAAAAATTCCGTGGGGTCTTGCAGCCAGCCAAGCCCTTGCAACAGCGGAGCCAGTAGCGCCAACGCCAGGAAAAACACGGTCATTAGCAAGCCAACTTGAGTCAGCCGCAAAGACAAACTGGTAGAACTGTTAGGTTTGAAGAAACGGGCGATCGCTGAACTCAGAGCCATGAAAAACTGAATATAAGAAGGACTGAAAATAAACCGTCGCTTGAAATTCTGAAGCCAGAAAACACTGCCAAGCCAAGCTTATACCAAGTCGTTTTCTAAAGCGTAATTATCAAGGTTTATCTGAGTGAAGGGTGTTGAACGGGTGCCGCCGCTTACTCGCTAAAGAAGCGATCGCAACCCAAGAAAAGGCTTAGTCTGGAGACCTTTCACACCTGGTTTAGGATAGGCTTAGGCGGTTATGGGAGTTTGAATATGTTTGCTCTAATATCACCAAATAAAATTCAGTTACCCGCAGGAGCGGTGGTGCGGTTGCCTGCAACGTGGCAAGAGTATCAGGCATTGTGCCAACAGCGGGGTGATGGCTCGATTCCGCGCATCAAGTATCGTTCTGGAGAGATTCTGTTAATGTCACCAATGCCCAAACATGGACGGGATGCCAGTTTAATTGCCGATATTATTAAAGTCCTGTTGGACTACACGGGGCGTGAATACGACTCCTTTACGCCAGTCACGATGGAATTGCCCGATGAGAGTGGCATTGAACCAGACTATTGCTTTTATATTGACCATTGGCAAGCGGTTTCGGGTAAAGATCGGATTGATTGGCAGACCGATCCACCGCCGGATCTGGTGCTGGAAATCGATGTGACAAGCTTTTCGGATGTGAATGATTATCTCCCCTACCGAGTGCCGGAGGTTTGGCTATTTCGCAAAAACCAGTTGTTGGTTTATCAGTTGCAGGGAACAGAGTATTTGTTGCGGACACAAAGTAGGTATTTTCCAGACATCAACTTCCAGGATGTAATTGCCCGATGTCTTCAAGTTGCCTATGAGCGCAACACCAGTGCCGCGATTCGAGAACTCAAACAGAGATTGGAAAAAGGAGCATTGAAGTAAGCAACAGCAAACCTCCTCTAATTCGTTCCGCTTTTTTATAGTGATCTGAAAAAATTGATCCAATTTGCATAATCTTGGGTCGTTCAACCGTAAAGGTCAATAAGCCCCCAAACAGGATATTGACACCATGAACGCCATTGTAAAAGTCACCCTTAACGCCTTGATACTTGTTGCCGTTGCGTCGCCTTTAGCCGTTATCGCCTTTTCATCGCCTGCTGAAGCGGCTTCTCATCGATCCAGTGGCAAACCTGGGCGCTTGGAAACCGGTGGACCTCGTGCAGTGCCCCAGAATTTGATCCAGGAATTTAAGGGCTAGGAAGAACAGAAGGTTGCGAGTTGGTTTGTTGTGGATTAATGGGTTGTGGATTGATGGGTTGTGGATTGATGGGACTGACCGGGTTAGGACTGACCGGGTTGGGAGCAACAAATTCGCCGGATTGATTGCCAGATTGGGCTGCAATTGCACAAGCATTTGCTGGAACCGGTTGAGCCACGATCGCGACTGATTTATAACTTGCGGTGTTGAGTAGTTGGGTAACCACAAATTTCGCGCGATCGCTGGCTTTTTGCAATAGTCCTGCTTCACAAGCTGCCTGCACGATTTTTTGAAGCGCTTCTTGTTGCGCCTTTGTTTGCAGATCGGGTGCCACATCGGGTCCCAAACCCAAAAAACCCCGGTTGTAGTCATAAACCTGAGATTTCGTCACATCAATTTTGCTATTTAAGATTTTGGGTGGCGGTAGCTGAATCTGAATCGTATCGCCGCTAGTTTGCACACTTTGCTCGGTGAGTTGGCTCAGATCCACCCCCGCCTGCACTTCACCATGGGCAACATAAAGCAGCTTGGTAGTGCCGATCGTAAAACCGCTCAAGGTAGCATCTTGCTCTGTGGGCACTACGGCTTGCATGATGAAGGATGCCGTGGTCAATTCACTGGCTTCCCGCATTGTTTGAATCATGATCGATCGCACATCCACTGTTGCGGCAGGTTGGGGCGGATTGATCAAGGTGCTGAAGGCAGACTTTAGGCGATCGCCCCATTGCCACTGACTAAATCCAATGAGCAGTGCAGCAGTCAAAGCGCCCCCCGACAGCATCCATAGAAGACCGCCGAACCAACTGCCTCTGCGGCGATAGTAATGATCGTCTTGTCTCACGCTGCACTCATGGCTGACGACTGAACATGGAGCGAAGTACCTATGTACTAATTTAGCATCCAATAGCAAGGGTGACGTGAGGCGGATGAAAAAAATCCATACAAAAAGCCCCTGAGCGTCTTTCCGTGTTTCGACTTCAGGGGCTTTTCGTTTTTGATTGAACTCCTCACACCGCTATAATCCTACGAATCCTTTGAAATGTCTAGCCCCTTGTGCCAGATTTGAAAGTGACTCAATGATTGGGGACAAATTCAGCGATAATTTCTTTAGTATCTGACGTGTGTTGACCATGGCTCAAGCAAATCCCGTTTATCCGGTTATCTGGCAAGATGACCATGTGCGCCTCATTGATCAAACTCGTCTGCCCAATGACTATGGCAGTGTGGAAATCCGCCGCTTTGAAGAGATGGCGATCGCGATTGAAACAATGATTGTGCGGGGTGCCCCGGCGATTGGAGTTGCCGCAGCCTACGGGGTGTATTTGGGTGCACGGGATATTGAAACGGGCGATCGCGCTGAATTTTTGACTCAGCTAGAGAAAGTAGCGGAACGCCTCCGGGCAACTCGCCCCACCGCAGTCAACCTGTTTTGGGCGATCGATCGCATGATCAAGGTTGCCTATCACACTGAAGGCTCCGTCGATACGATCAGAACGGTTCTGCTAGAAACGGCGCGCACGATCAACGCGGACGATATTCGCACCTGTCAACAAATCGGCGATCATGGCTTAAGCATTCTGCCCTCCACGCCTGAAAAACTACGGATTCTGACTCATTGCAATGCTGGAGCATTGGCAACTGCGGGCTATGGCACTGCGTTAGGCGTGGTGAGATCGGCGTGGACAGCAGAACGATTAGAGCGAGTCTATGCGGATGAAACCCGTCCTCGCTTGCAAGGGGCAAAGCTGACCGCCTGGGAATGTGTGCAAGAAGGCATCCCCGTCACGGTGATCACTGACAACATGGCAGCCCACTGCATGAAGTTGGGCATGATTGACTTGGTAGTGGTGGGAGCCGATCGCATTGCGGCAAATGGCGACGCAGCGAACAAAATCGGCACCTACAGCCTGTCCCTCGTTGCCAGAGCACACAATATTCCGTTTTACGTCGCGGCTCCCTTGTCTACCATTGACTTCGCGATCGCCGATGGCTCCCAAATCCCGATCGAAGAACGCAACCCCAGCGAAGTCTACCAAATTGGCGACACAACCCTCTGCCCTGCCGGAGCCGAGTTCTACAATCCTGCCTTTGATGTCACGCCTGCCGAATTGATCACCGCCATCATTACCGAGCATGGCGCGATCGCTCCGGGTGAACTGAGCGATCGACTAAGAGCAAAATCGGCTGTTTAGTTCAGCCGCACTGTTTCAATAGCTTGACTATTATTTGGATTTGAGGGATGGAGATTTACTCTCCCAGCCGCTTTTCTAGCAAGGTATAAATATCTTTTTGCGGCGATAATAGGGACGATCACCCTAGGGGATTAGGCTCGTCATTAGTGGGCTGCTTGAATACTTTTCGATAAGCGGACTGTCTGCCTTTAAGTTCAGGAACACGCTCAATGCGCCCCTCATGAGCAAGACGCTTAAGAATTGTTGTTACCTTGCTATCAGATTCAACATGACAAATTTTACGTGCTTCAGACTTCTTGATACAAAGGTTTTTATCAAGATAGCCCATTAAAATTTCTTCTGGAGAACCCAAAGATTCATGACGAATAAAGACTATAACTGAATTATCCATCTGCTCTATTTTTGGTTCCTTTAGCCTCCAACTTCGCATTGCACTGAATGCTGTGTTTATACCTTCACCAATATCTTTGTTAGGAGGATTAGGAAACTTATTGATAAGCCGAACTAAAGCACCGTTTCTAGCAAAGCGTTCATTAAGTATATTCTTGACAGTTACATGACCTGGTAAGGTGCCAGGACTTTCTATCTCAATCCGATCATCAAATATTCGGACATGAACATCATCTGCAATGCCATAGTCCCTGTGTAATACAGCATTAGTAATTATTTCATGTAATGTTTCATAGGGATATTGAATACCTTCAAGTTTAGGTGTGCTTTCAATAATTTCTACTGTTTTATCTACGGCTAATTTAATCTGAGAGTAAATATGCCCTTCAATAGTTTTAGGGTGAAATGCTAGGGATTCTCTAGAACCAATGGAAGCATTAGTCATGTAACGATAGATCTTAATTCCGCATCGTTTTGGTAAGATAGCCTGCGGTTCTTCGCTAAAAAGTAGTACCCCACCAACTGTTGGTTTTTTATCTCGTATAAGACACTGCTTTCTAAGCCAAATTTCTGCGTCAGCAACAGTTGGAACAACTTCAGATAAAAAATCAAGAAGTGGCTTAGAGTCTGCTATGTGCAGTACATCAGCCACATTCACAAGTTCATTTTCAAAAGACGCGATTCCTTTATTTCGCTCAAGTCGCCTTAAATCCTCTTCCGTCGCTATTGGAAGACTCTGAGCACCACGTCTGATGTAAGCTTTATTGTCAGATGCATATTTAACTTTTAAAGTTTTTCGTATCTCTATACGTAGTACTAACCCGTCTTTAGATGAGGATAAAAACTCATAGGAAAAATCTTGACCTAGGGGAAAAATTTTCTCAAAGATTTGTAGATGTCCATTGGCTTCTTCTGTAGTTTTGAAGCCTCTCCATTTTCGAGCGTCTTTTGAATTATTTTCATCAATTCCAACATAAAGTTCGCCTCCGTCCGCATTAGCAAATGCACAAATACACTTGGTTAGTCTAGCTGGAGCAATGTCTATTGATTTAAAATCAAGGAAGTGACTCTCATCTGAGGTAAGCAATTTAACTCTTTGAACATATGGAAAGCTGATTGTTCTGATTGACATTTTAAATGTAACCTTAATGAAACAGATAACAGATTATGAAAACTACAGCTTTTGAGGAGCATTTCGCATTTTACTGTTTATCTAATCGCCCCTTTCGCAGCAACTTTACCGCCTGCCACCAATTTACCTTCCCCTTCCCCACTGACTTCAACCGCTAGTTCCACCTCATCCAGTATCATGTCGGATTCTGTACCAACCTGCTGATCTACCTGCTTGAACAAGTGCCCGATCAGTTGCAAAAACTGATTCATGTTTTCTTCTAGCTGCGAGACTGGCAGCCTGACTTCCTTTAGGCTAGAGATGCGTTTAGTGACCTCTTCACGCCATCCTTTTTCGCCGTCGATAGGCATGGAGACCTCATCACTCTCATCACTCTCATCAGTCACGATCACAATGTAATCTTCGGGCATAAATTACTAAGGCTAGTGGGTTAACCCGATAATAGCCTTTAGCAAAAGGTAAAAAAGTATGGGAGCCACATCTACAACGGTCTAAAACCAAGAGCAGAGGATAATGTCTTGAAATAAGCGACCCGTTAAACTAGGCAATCTTTGAGGCTGTAGGCGACTTGCTCTTGTTGGTCGGGGCGGAGTTCTGGAAACATGGGAAGAGACAGGACTTCTTGAGAGGCTTGTTCGCTGTTAGGCAACTGACCCTGTTGATAGCCCAAATCTTGGTAGGCGGTTTGCAAATGGAGGCAAAGCGGATAGTAAACCATTGACAGGACATTTTTGTCTTGCAAACGGCTTCGCAAGGTGTCCCGAAATGGTTCAGTGTTTCCTAACTCAGATTGCTGAGTGACGCGAATCGTATATTGATTCCAGACGCTTTTTCCGCTAGGGATTTCTTGAGGTAAAACGATGCCGGGAACGAGGCTCAAAAGCTGTTGATAGCGATCGCTGATTGCCCGCCGCTGTTGATTCCACTGATCTAAATAGCGTAGCTTGATTTGCAAAATTGCCGCTTGCACCGCATCTAAACGGCTATTGACACCCAATTCTTCGTAATAGTAAGCACCGCGACGACCGTGATCCCGTAACCGACGCAGGCGATCGCGCAGGGCAACGTCATTCGTCGTGATTGCGCCACCATCGCCACAAGCGCCCAAGTTTTTGGTGGGATAAAAGCTAAAGCAGCCAATGTGCCCAATACTGCCCACCCGTTTGCCTTGCCATTCTGCACCAGTGGATTGAGCGCAGTCTTCAACGACGAATAAATTATGGGCTTGGGCGATCGCCATCAGCCGAGTCATGTTGGTGGGTTGCCCAAACAGATGAACAGGAATGATTGCACGAGTGCGATCGCTAATTGCCGCTTCAACCAGATTCAGGTCAAGATTAAAGGTATCCAATTCAATATCTACAAAAACGGGCGTTGCCCCAACGGCACTAATGACCTCAGCCGTCGCCACAAACGTAAAGGGTGTCGTGATCACTTCATCCCCCGCACCGATTCCCAAGGCTTTAAGCGCGAGAAACAGAGCATCTGTGCCAGAATTGCAACTCACGCAGTCTGAGGTGCCAATGTAGCTGGCAAACTGCTGCTCAAATTCTTCGACCACGGAGCCGCCAATGTAACGTCCAGAAGCCAACACTTCTAAAACAGCCGCGTTAATCGTTTCGCCAATCAGCTTGAATTGTTCTGATAAATCAAAAGGTGGAATCTTGTTCACTCACCGACACCGTAGGTTTAGTCGCCAATCAAATTAGATTATGTCCTGAAATGGAACCTTTTTGGCTTGACGCATACGGAATCAACGTTGTTTTGTATCATCTTTCTGAGAATTGCACCTCTAAAAACCAATAGAAAAACCAGAAGATCAAACCTAAATCGACTTTTATCTTCTGGTTCTTGAAAGCTTGAGACTGATTAGGATGCAGATTGAGGACTAGGGTTGTGAAGACCTTGATCAGGCTCAACACATTTCCAGGTGCCATCTTCACCTCGAACATAGCGATCGCTGTGTTCTATGGTTTGCCACGCGGTTTGAGCAGCAGCTTCGCGATCGCTGTTTCCTTCAAAAATGGCATTGTAGGCGGCAACGTAAACCATTTGGGCATCCTTGGGTAATGCCTGTTTAACATCTTCTGGCAATGAATCAATCGTGAGGAATCCGGCTTCCTGCCATTGTGGGGTGTCAATTTCTGCCTGATCTTCTCGTTGATCTTCAGGAGACATGATCACATCCGGGGTCGTGCCTTCAGTTTCCTGCATCTTTTGAAGTGTATTGGGCGTATTGGGTTGATTCACATAATCCTTAAAATTCCAATCTTGAAACTTCCTCCGTAATCGTAAAAATTTGCTGACGCACTTTCCTCTTTCCAATGGAAGATAAAACCAAGACACTGCCACCATCTGCCCAAATAATTCTTCTGGATGAGGTCCCCTGAAATTAGCTTTTTTCTGGCGCTCTCAATCGGCGGACAGGCTTTACAGAGGCGGCTGAGCCGAAAGGCTGGCGGCTAATCTGCCGAAAAACTTGATTGGCGACGGGTTCATCTAAAATTAAGCACCATACGTCAGGTTTGCCGTAATATTGACAGCGCTTTCCAACTTTGGTGGCAGGGAGACTGGCAGTTTGAAGGTATTGCTGAAAGGCGCTGCGCTGGCTAGAAGACAGTTGGGTTTGATCCACCATCACCATTTGCAGGATTTCGTTTGACCGAGTTTTGGGTGTACGAGTTTGGGGTGCAATAGATTGAGCCATCGCACTAGAAAAGGGGCTAAGGGCGATCGCGCTGGCTGAAAGCAAAGAGAATACTTTATGAGACATGGGTGCGCCTTTAATTGTGGAATGCGAAGCTTAGAGTATACATTCAAAATGAGTTCAAATGTACTATACCCGTCAATCCATGGCAAGGCGATCGCGGGAGGTGATTTGAAATACACAGTGCGGGTGCGATCGCATAAAAAAACAGGCATCGCCAAAGGTTGGATGCCTGTTTGATTAAATTGAGACTATGGGCAGAGCGAGACTCGAACTCGCACGAATTTCTTCGCCGCATTTTGAGTGCGGTGCGTCTACCAATTCCGCCACCCGCCCAGATTCGCTTATTGAGTATATCAGGTAAAAGAGAGATGGGGCAAATTTTTAGATGAAAATCAGGCAGGACTTGGCGATCCTTTAAGCGGGTAGCAGCAGTTTTGCCAGGAAGCCAATCATTCCGCCTGCCAATACCAACCAAGCAGAATTAATTTTGAACCGAAAAACCGCGATCGCGCTGAGAATGGCGACGGTAATGGTAACCCAATCTACTAAAGCGGTACGCGCCAACACATAGGTGACTCCTGCCATCAATCCCATGGATGCCGCATTCACCCCATCCAAAAAGCCGCTAGCCCAGGGAGACTGGCGCAGTTTTGGCACCCAAGGATTGACTAGCGCCACCAGCACAAAAGCAGGCAGAAAGATCCCAACGGTTGCCGCGATCGCGCCGATATTTCCTGCGAGCAAATAGCCAATGAAGGTTGCCGTAGTGAACACCGGACCCGGCGTAAACTGCCCAATGGCGATCGCGTCGAGCAATTGTTGAGAAGTCAACCACTGCCGCTGATCCACTAACCCAGTTTGCAAAAATGCCAGCAGCACATAGCCACTGCCGTAAAGCACACAGCCAATTTTGAGAAAAAACAAAAAGACGCTTAATCCGGTTGGGGCGGGTACTGCTGATGGCACCGGATTCACCTGAGCGATCGCGCTCATGGGCACCAGCCATGCGCCCATTGCACCCAAATCACGGCGACGCTGCCAGTTTTTAAACAGCATTACGGCAAGCCCACCCAGCAGCAATAGCAAAATTTCGTTGATATTCAAGAAATAGGCAATCGTAACGGCGATCGCCGCAATCACGGTCGGTGTATCCTTCAGCGCCTTTTTACCCAACTTCCATAGCGCCTGCACCACGATCGCCACCATCACCGCTTTGATGCCATAGAGCAACCAGCCCACCTGGGGAATTGCCTGAGTTTGGACATAGACCGCCGCCAATCCCCAAACAATCAGCATGGCAGGCAAAATAAAGCAGACCCCCGCGATCGCCAAACCCCATAATCCGCCGCGCTCATAGCCAATATGAATCGCCAGTTCAGTCGAGTTGGGACCCGGAATCAGGTTGGTAATCCCCAACAAGTCCAGCAGCTTCTCACGACTAAGCCACTGTCGCCGCTCCACAATCTCCTCATCCATCATGGAAATGTGGGCAGCCGGACCTCCAAACGCGATCGCGCCTAATTTCAAAAAAACTACCGCCAGTTCTTGAAGTCGCTCTCGCTGTTGGCTAGAAGATAGCTCAGAATAGGCGGGATGTTGATGTTCCATCAGGGTGTTGAAAAGCTGGATTTGCCCACTGAGACTATCAAACCAGAATTTTTTAATAAAGTGTTTCAGATACAAATTCTTGGGGCATCCAATTTGCCTGTAGGCTGTAATCTATGGTTTGTAATCATCTGCGCCCTCACCGGAGGGTCTAGAAATCCTTTGGGAGGCGACTTATGTTTGGTTTGGGATGGCCCGAAGTTATTGTGATTGGCGTGGTAGCCGTGCTGATTTTTGGTCCTAAAAAGATTCCCGAACTGGGTGGAACCATTGGCAAAACCCTGCGGGGCTTTAAAGAGGAAATGAGTAAACCAGAGGATGAGGAACTCGATCGCGCCGAAGACGATCGCTAAGCCGCATTCATTCCAAAAGTGCAATTGCTAAGGTCTTTAACAATTCCGTTACACTAAAGCTGACAGACACGGCATGATTTATGGCTCTCTTTTCGCTGCGATCGCTCAAAAAAGACTTCGGCATCAAAGAAATTCTGCGGGATGCCAGCTTCAGCCTGGATGAAGGCGATAAAGTCGGGCTAATTGGCACCAACGGTTCCGGCAAATCGACCTTGCTAAAAATGATCGCCGGATTGGAACCGATCGACGGCGGTGAACTGTGGGTCAACTCCAGCGCCAAAATTATTTACTTGCCCCAGCAGCCCGATCTGGATGATAGCCTCACCGTTCTAGAACAAGTATTTGCGGATAGCGGCGAACAACTGGCGCTGGTGAAGCAGTATGAAGCCATCTCCGACAAACTAGCCCATGGCGACGGCGATACCGACCTGCTGTTGTCGAAGCTATCGAGTGTGTCCGAACGCATGGATACCTTAGGCGCATGGGAACTGGAAACCAACGCCAAAGCCATTTTGACCAAGCTGGGGATTCACGACTTTGAGGCAAAGATTGGCGGTTTATCCGGTGGCTATCGCAAACGGATCGCGATCGCCACAGCGCTTTTGTCTGAACCAGACGTGCTGCTGATGGATGAACCCACGAACCATTTGGATGCTCTATCAGTGGAATGGCTACAAAGCTACCTGAATCGGTTTCGCGGTGCCTTGCTGCTGATCACCCACGATCGCTACTTTTTGGATCGGGTCACCAATCGCATTCTCGAAATCGATCGCGCCGATCTGTTCTCCTATGCAGGCAACTACGCTTATTACCTGGAGAAAAAAGCCCTAGAGGAAGATTCTGCTGCCAGCACCCAGCGCAAACATACCGGAGTTTTGCGGCGCGAGTTGGAATGGCTAAAGCGCGGACCCAAAGCCCGTAGCACCAAGCAAAAAGCCCGCATCGATCGCATTCGCGAGATGCAAGATCAAGAGTTTAAGCAGACGACGGGCAAAGTGGATATCACCACCGTGGGGCGGCGGATTGGCAAAAAGGTGATTGAACTCGCGGATGTCTGTAAAGCCTACGGCGATCGCACCCTAATCAAAGACTTCACCCACCTATTCACCCCCGAAGACCGCATCGGCATCATTGGCAGCAACGGAGCCGGGAAATGCACCCTGATGGACATCATCACCGGACGGATTCCGCCCGACTCCGGCACCGTCGAGATTGGCACCACGATTCACATCGGCTACTTCGACCAACATTCCGAAGATGTCGGCATGAACGACAGCCAGCGGGTAATCGAATATCTCAAAAACGTCGCCGAACTGGTCAAAACCTCCGATGGCAGTGTCATCACCGCATCCCAAATGCTAGAGCGCTTCCTGTTTCCGCCCGATCAGCAATATGCCCCCATCGCCAAACTCTCCGGCGGCGAAAAACGACGGCTATTTTTGCTGAAAGTGCTGATGGAAGCGCCCAACGTGCTGATTTT
>JBGTAZ010000324.1:0-16688 GCA_041749615.1 Leptolyngbyaceae cyanobacterium
TGTTTTCGTAGGCACGGGCGTTGTAGTAAATAAACAGGCGGCTAACATCACCCGCACTGCCATTTGCCCGTTTTGCCAGATATTCGTAGGCTCCAGCCATTGAGTTGGCAACACAACTGCTAAGTTGGGATTGGTTTTCAACGGCGGTCATGTAGGGGCGCAAATCGACGCGGGGAGGCAATTGGTCGGACTGGAAGCGATCGCTAGAGTATTTTTGAGAGTTGGGTGGTTTTTTGCCATTTGCGGGCTGAAATCCGCCAAATTTGATAGTTTGCCCGGTTGCGCGATCGGTTAGGGTCGTGATTTTGTGACGTGTCATGGGAGTTATGGGGGTAAAATTCCAGTGATCTGCTTCTGGTATTCCCAAAAGTGATCTTGAATTCTTGCAGCGTGATGACAAAATGTTTCTTGCTGAATGCAGACATTGCACTGCTTGAGCAAGACACACTAGCGATTCAAACCCGATCGCCTGCCTCAAGCCTAAATTTGGCTTTTTCGGCAACTAGGGTTAGATAATTTGAAGAGGCTCGTGAGGGTTCGTATACTGCTTTTTCCCATTCGCTGACAGTTTGTTGCCGGATGCGAAGTTCTTTGGCAAAGCCTGTTTGGGTGAGTCCCATGTGCGATCGCAACGCTTTGACCAACTCCCCGTTCCACTGAATCTCGTCATTCACACGCTGCACTCTATAAACTTGTGGCGGTTTGTGGAAGGTGACCTGTTCATCCAAAAAATTTAAATCTTTCACTAAATAGCCAGCCCCCATCCAAGCGGTTGCTTGCAGCGCCCCTTTGCTACGGTTGCTCCACCATGCGCGATTATGGCGGGCAGATTCCGGTAATGGAGTCTCCATGAGCGTTTCAATATCCGCAAAGCTAAGCACCACTTGAGAGCGATCGCTCCCAAGCAAATACTCTAGTAAGGGCTGATACTTACTTCCACCCTTCATAAACCCATTCCACGACCGGTCATATAACGGCGATCCTGATTCAGCAAGCGTTGTTCATCAATGGAATCGTCCCATTATAAAGACACTTCACTAAACTGTATAGCAACGGATGAATAGGTTGGGACTGACGGACAGTGGTTGTCTTGATCGTTCCTCGCACTGCTATAGAATCGCGATCGCAGACTCCCATCTTGAAAATCCGGCACAATAATCGAGTAATTGTTCTCGTCACGTTCATCCCCCATGCAGTGGTTCGTCACTCAACTTCAGAACTTATTCATCGAGCTTTCACGCCTCTTTTCCACGCCCATTTTTGAGATGGGTGGAAACCGATATTCTGCCAGTCTCATTACCACCCTCCTGCTCATCCTTATTGGAGTATTTTGGTTATCTCATGCCGTCAGCAGTTGGATTAAGCGGGGTGTATTGGCTCACTTGGGCTTCGATCGCGGCACCCGCGAAGTCGTCACCGCGTTCATTCGCTACCTGCTCACCTTTTTAGGACTGATCATTGTTTTGCAAACCGCAGGCGTAAACCTCAGTTCCTTAACGATCTTTGCGGGTGTGATTGGGATTGGGGTTGGTTTTGGGCTACAAAATCTTGCCAGCAACTTCATTAGCGGCTTAACACTCTTGCTAGAACAACCGATTCGCGTGGGCGATTTCATCCAGGTTGGCGATCTGTTGGGCACCGTCGAAAATATTTCGATTCGCTCCACCCAAGTTCGGACTCAAGATGGGGTGTTTGTGATTGTGCCAAACATGAAGTTCGTTGAAAACCACGTCGTCAACTGGAGCCATACTGACCCCCGCTGCCGGATTCACATTCCGGTTGGCGTTGAGTATGGTAGCGACACGTTGGCAGTGTCCGAAGCGTTGCTCAGTTGCGCCCGCAAGGAAGCCAGAGTGTTGTCTAATCCATCTCCCAAAGTGTGGTTTCGTGATTTTGGGGAGAGTGATCTAAAGTTTGAGCTACTCGTGTGGATTGACCAACCCGCCGAAAGTGAGCCGATCAAAAGCGCTCTAAACTTTTTGATCGATCAAGAGTTTCGGCATCGCGGCATCCAGATTCCCTTTCCTCAACGAGAGCTATACATTCACAATCTCGATACCCTCACCGCTTCACTCCAACGGAATGGCAATAGCGATGGCAATCACTCAAAGCCTTCCCCGGTGGAAGCACCTCCTAGTGAGGTTAAAAAAGCTCCGATTTCTCCTAATAACTTAACACTCCGCAATTTGCTCAGAAAGATTAACTACTTTGACCAGTGTTCAGATTCCGAACTGTTGGAGTTGATTGAATATGGCTATCGTCAGATTTATCCAGCAGATCAAATTGTTTGTGAGGAAGGCGATCCAGGAGAATCGTTCTACATCATTTTGAAAGGGTCGGTGGAAATTTTTTCTCGCCGGGTAGAGCAATACATCGCAACGTTGAATGAAGGCGAGTTTTTTGGTGAAATGTCTTTGCTAATGGGAATTCCGCGATCGGCATCGGTTCGCACCTTAGAAGACTCAGTATTGTTCATTATTGAGCGCAACGACCTCCAGCGCCTGTTGGCAAGTCATCAAGGGCTAGCTGATCAAATTGCTCAAAAGTTGATGGAGCGCCAGCAAGTGCTACGAGATATGGGGATCTTGTCAGAATTTTCTGAAGAAACTCCACTGCTGCGAATTCGGAAGCGCCTACAGACTTTGTTTGGCATTTAAGCGATATGGCAACGGATAAATCCCTGATAAATACCTGATGCGCAACTAAAATCATCCCACCTACGGGAAGCAAGCTTGTATCTTACATCTTAAGAAAATGGTGATCGAGATCGATGAGTTTGCGGAAGACCAGCCCGACTAGATGCCGCGATCGCTCAGTCCAGCAATCAGCTAAATAAGTAGTGCTTTTTAACATCGCTGAGGATGTTCCAGGTGCAAGCCATGCCAGCCGGAAAGATCACTAAATCGCCCTTGCCCATGGTGACAGGCTGCCTCGCCCTTGGCGTAACAATGACTTCTCCTTCTAAGAAATAGCAGGTTTCCGAATTGCCGTAATACCAGGGAATTTTAGAGACTTCCTTCGTCCAAATATCCCAAGTGAAAACGCCCAGCAGTTCTAAACGTTTTTGGCTAGGGTTGTGTTCTACTTTAATGTTCATAGCTGTAATGTTCATAGCTGTGATGCAGAGTTCGATTCCAAATTGTAGCGGTGAAGCAGCGTGGTGATGAAGGATGCGGCAGTGGTGCGGGTCGGTTGGGCGTTGAAAGAATACTGCCAACCTTGAACGAGGTGTGGCGATCGCCACAGTTCCAAATGCTCCACGGCTGGCTCGGCATAAAAACTGGACTCTCCAGCACCCAATAGCGCCGAACTCCAGTGGGTGAAGTGGTCGTGGCTGAGGCGATGAATCGGAAAATTTCCCCACAGCGGCACACCCCACCCATCCAACGCAATGAATCCTTGAATAGTGCCGCCGATCGCCTGCCACCCATGCGCTGCCGCGATCGCGCCCACGACTCCAGCGCTAAAGGCAATGATTGCGATCGGGGGGTTCAAACTGGGTTGGTTCAACTGTTCATGCATCCATCGCAAAATATCTAACCCGGAATAAGCCGGATAGCGATCGGTGGGAAAAACCAAAATTTGCAATGAATCGATGTTCCTAGCAAATTTCAACCCTTCCATAAACGAAGCGGTTAAGTGCGGTTCATGCATTCCTGGGCACACAATAACCTGCATTTGCACTTGTTCCACTCCGAATTTTTTAAGGTAATCTGCTATTTATCAGGATTGCTGCTCATCCCCCCCATAGGGATGTTAGCCTAGACTGATAGCAAAATCTTACTGGTCATTTTTCTAGACTAGCGATTCAAAAAGATTTTGAGCCGAAGCATTTTTGTCTGACTTACCGAGGAATTTTACGTGGTCGCTACTTCTGATAAACTCCAAACTTTGCCAACACCAACCGCCCAAAGTCGAGTTGCCGTCTTGCTCATGGGCTATGGCGAAGTGGAAAGCTACGAAGACTTTGCTAATTATAATGAGCAGGCATTGAACCTGTTAACCGCAAAGTTTGCGCCCGTGCCGACCTGGATTTATCCGCCGTTGGCTAAGCTGTTGGCAATGTTTGATTTGCACGAGTGGGGGCATCAGCATGGCAACTTTATTTCTCCTCACAATGCCATTTTCGAGCGGCAGCGTTTGGGAATTGAACAGCCTTTGCAAGAACGGTGGGGCGATCGCGTCAAAGTGTTCAAAGCCTTCAACTTCTGTGCGCCCTTTCTGCCAGAACAAGTACTGACTCAAATTAAAGCAGAAGGCTTTGACAAACTGCTGATCTATCCATTGCTAGTAGTCGATTCGATTTTCACCAGCGGCATTGCTGTGGAGCAAGTCAATCAGGCATTGGCAAGTTTGGCTGATGATGGTGAACACTGGGTCAAGGGCACTCGCTACATTCCATCGTTCTACAATCAGCCTGCCTACATTGACCTGATGGCGCAACTGGTTGAAGACAAAATTCAGGCAGAACTGGCGCAGGCGTATTTGCCCTCTCAGATTGGGATTGTGCTGATGAACCACGGCTGCCCCCACAAGGCAAAAGGTTTCACATCGGGGATTGATGAAAGTCAGGCGATGTATGAACTGGTGCGCGATCGCCTGATCTATCGCTATCCGTTGATTTCTGTGGGTTGGCTCAATCACCAAACGCCCTTGATTGAATGGACACAGCCCAATGCTGATTTAGCCGCACGCAACTTAATGGCAGTGGGGGCTAAAGCGATCGTCTTTATGCCGATTGGGTTTGCCACTGAAAACCACGAAACCTTGCTGGATGTCGCCCACATCATCGAATCAATTCGCCGCAAATACCCAGACGGCACCTATGTGCAAATGGAGTGCGTTAACGATAACCCTAAATTTCTAGACATGATCGCCGATTGGGCAAACCCTCAAATCGAGGCGTTGTTTGAAGCAGAAGCGATCGCGGTCAATCCTAGCCTTGCTCACGCCCATACCCACCAAGAGCATGGACATCATGGGCATAGCCACGACCATGGGCACAGCCACGACCATGGGCATCAGCACTAAACAAGTCAAACCTGAAGAACCCCCTCAATTTTGAGATGCTTGAGCCACAAGTGGCATCGCAAAAGGGTTTCAGCGACTAATGAACGCAATCCCCCTTGGTCAAGGTGAATACCTTGACCAAGGGGGATCTTTATCTGTATTGCGTCCTCTTGATACCAATTTGAAATTGAAGCGCGACAGATGATCTGCTGGAAGCGGCAATGTTTCTTTGTCTTACAACTCAAAACTCAAAACTCAAAACGGTATAATATTGCGTCAAAAATAAATTGGTATTATTCCCAAAGTCTGCGTCGGGGGGCACCATTGAGCTTTTCATGAGCATCTCGCAATAAGACGGGAATATTAAGAGCCTCCGGACAGCGGGGAAGGCAGTCACCGCAATCTGTACAGCGATCGCCCTTGTTCCCTGGAAACCAATGCCCAGCATTTTCAAACATGCGATAGCGATATTCTCCATACTGAGTCATATCGTAGGCAGTCGCTAAATTTCGTAACCGCAAGACCTCAGGAATGTGGATGCCTTCAGGACAGGGCAAACATTCATAACATTGGCTACAGCGATCGCTGCCTAATACCAGTTCTTGTTGAGTTTGCAATTGCTCTAGTGCTGCCAACTCTGCCACTGATAAAGCTCCGTCCTGATCAGCTAGTGATAAGGGCAACTCCAGTTCTGCCGGATTCGCCGCCCCAACGCTGAGGGTAGTAATTCGCGAATCGCTGAGCAAAAAGCGATAGTTCAGCGCCAGGGGTGAAAAAGGGTGGCACAGAGCTTCCAGTGTTGAGGATGGCGTGTAAAGCAAACCGCCTTTATCGGCAGGAGAAATAATGAAAACGCCCATGTCTTTTTGGTGGGCGAGGGCGATCGCGCTGTTGTTGCGTTGAAAAAATAGGGTGTAGTGCAGGTTAATAAACTCGAACTGATCGGTGGCGATCGCCTGCAAAATCAGTTCCAAAAAACCGTGGGTCGAAAAGCCGACGTGCTTGACCCGTCCATCATTCATCGCTTTTTGCACTGCCTTCATACAGCCGTTGGATGCATTGACCCACGCCAAATGTTCCACAGTGTTTAAGCCGTGAATCGCCAGAGCATCCAGATAATCTACGCCCAAGCGCTCTAAAGACTGATCAATTGTGCGCTCCATAGCATTAGCGTCCGGCATCGGCGGAATTTTGCTGGTCAGGTAAAGTTGAGCGCGAGGCAATGCTAAACCCGATCGCAACGCTTCCCCTAAATAGCGTTCACTGTCTCCGTAGCCCGTGGCAGTTTCCAGGTGATTGATGCCCAGGGCGATCGCTCGCCGCACGGTTTGAATCGCCACTGATTCTGATGCAAAGCGCATGGTTCCCAACGAAAAAACGGACAGCGACAAATTGGTTTTGCCGAATCGCCGATAGCGCATGGCTTTATGGTTTGTTCTAGAAGGACACTCAATTCTCTAAAGAGACTTGGATTTAAGCATGAACCCTGCAACACCCTTTAGAATATATAAATCGCAAATTAAAGTGTTGTAAACTTCTATGTCAATTTCGGGGATTCTGTTTGCTTTGCCAGCGATCGCAGTTCTGGCGCTTCTGATCATCGTCCATGAACTGGGGCATTTCACGGCAGCCCGTCTCCAGGGAATTTACGCGAACAAGTTTTCCATTGGGTTTGGTCCCGTTTTGTGGAAGTATCAAGGACCTGAAACTGAATATGCCCTGCGTGCGTTTCCTCTTGGTGGCTTTGTCGGCTTTCCAGAAGACGACCCAGACGAAAACACCCTTGATCCGAAAGATCCGAATTTACTGAAAAATCGTCCTATTTTAGATCGGGCGATCGTTATGAGTGCTGGCGTGATTGCCAACCTGATCTTTGCCTACTTGGTGTTGGTGTTGCAGATGGCAACCGTGGGCGCACCCCAAGCCGAGAAGCCAGGGGTTTTGGTGTCCCGCATCGTGGCAGAAGTGACCGCCACAAATCCTCAGGTCGCTGATTTAGGCATTAAAGTTGGCGATACTGTCTTTTTCGATCAAAAATTTGATTACACCTATAATTCGCAGGCGAATACTGCCCAGTTAGTTGTCAAGGCTTCTGAGCAAGCTGTGCAACTGCCTGTGCAACACAAAAGTGAGGGTAGCAAGCCAGACCTTGCCAAAATATCGTTGCCTGCAAATGTTGCCCTTTCGATTGACTTGAAACCTAATGCTGCCATGCGCTATGGCATCAAGCCAGGAGATGTGATTGTGTCCGCCGCTGGGCGCACTTTTGGTCAAGCGATAGACGAACAAGGGTCACTGCGAAAAATTATTGAAGTCAATCCGGGTAAGCCCGTGGATTTATCCGTACAGCGCGGCGACCAACTGTTGGCGTTGGCGGTCACTCCAGAGGCGATCTCGACGGGTGAGGGACGTATTGGCGCTGGATTGGATGCGAACGGTGCCCTAGCTCGAAAGCGGGTGGGTGGATTAGCAGCCTTTAGTGCCGCCGCCGATGAGTTCCAAAAAATTGTTTACGACACAGTAGCAGGCTTCGGCATGTTGGTTAGCCGCTTTAACACCGTGGCAAGTCAGGTTGCGGGACCCGTGGCGATCGTGGCGGCAGGCTCCCGGATTACCCAATCTGATGCAGCCAATCTGTTCTACTTTGCTGCACTAATCAGCGTCAACCTAGCAATCATCAACATTCTGCCGCTGCCAGCCCTAGATGGCGGACATTTGGCGTTCCTCTTGCTAGAAGGGTTACGCGGCAAGCCCGTTCCCAGCAAGATTCAAGATGGCGTGATGCAAACTGGATTAATGTTGCTCTTGGGCTTAGGTATTTTCTTGATCATTCGCGATACGGCAAATTTAATTCCTCAGTGACTCTAATTTCTCAGTGGCTCTAATTCCTCAGTGAATACTAAGGCGAACACGAAGGCTCGAAAACCTTCAATCAAGCAGCGATCGCTGGAAGTGTTGCGGCGGGTTAAGGAACTCTATCCTGATGCAACTTGTTCATTGGATTACGAAACGCCCGTGCAGTTGCTGATCGCAACGATTCTGTCTGCCCAATGCACCGATGAACGGGTGAATAAGGTCACGCCAGAATTGTTTCGGCGCTATCCTGATGCCGCCGAGATCGCCGCTGCTGAACTAGATGACATCATTACTTTAGTCAAGTCCACGGGCTTTTTTCGCAACAAGGCGAAGAATATCCAGGGTGCTTGTCGCTTGATCATGACTGAGTTTGGCGGTAATGTGCCCCAAACGATGGAAGAATTGCTGACCCTGCCAGGAGTTGCCCGAAAAACTGCCAATGTGGTGCTGGCAAATGCTTTTGGCATCAACATGGGCGTAACGGTAGACACCCATGTCAAACGCTTAAGCTATCGTTTAGGCTTGACGAAACACCTTGACCCGGTTCGTGTCGAGCAAGATCTGATCAAGCTGTTGCCGCGCCCCGATTGGGAAAACTGGTCAATTCGATTGATCTATCATGGTCGTGCCGTCTGTAATGCCCGTAAACCCGCCTGCGATCGCTGCCTGCTTGCCGATTTGTGCCCGTCTGCCTTTAATCCCGCAGCCCACAGTCCCGCCAAAAAATTGGGTAAACCAAGTATCCAAGATCCTGCACCTTCTAAAAAACTTCTCAAATCAGTAGCGCTAGAGCAAGATATTCAGGTAATATGAGAGACTGTGTTATTCGGAAAAGTGTTGGGATGATCCATGGCTAAGAAAAGCATGATTGAGCGCGAGAAAAAGCGCACGAAACTAATCGCAAAATATGCTGCAAAGCGAGCAGAGTTGAAAGAGCAGTTTGCAGCGGCACCCAATCAGCAAGCGAAGTTGATTATCCACCGTCAAATTCAGCAGCTTCCCCGCAATAGTGCGCCTACCCGTCACCGCAATCGCTGCTGGGCAACCGGTCGCCCTAGAGGTTATTACAGCGACTTTGGGCTGTCTCGTCACGTATTCCGAGAAATGGCACACCAAGGTTTGCTTCCCGGCGTGGTTAAATCTAGCTGGTAGTTTAGACTTTTCAATTCATTTGCAATGATGGCGTTAGAGATAACTTGTGAATCTCTAACGCTTTTTGCTAACTAGCCACAAAGGGCTGTGCAATGGTTAGAAATTTTCGGGCGATCTCTCTACAGGTATGATGTTCAGTAAGTTTCGGGCTAGTGTATAGAAAATATACAGAGAACTTCTTTCCACAACAGCTTGCTTGCTTTATGTTTTTGTAAAGGAGGTATTTTTAGATTATTTAGAGGTTATTTTGAGTTTGCCAGAGGCCTGATTGAATAATCATCAATAGTCAAAAACTAAATGCTATCAATTAGCAATTTGCACTGGAAAACTTGTTGTGAGCATTTAGGATCAAAGATTTAGATTTAACCCTCCACTTAATCAACTTACCTAATTAGAGTTGCTAGAAGTCTATGATATCGTCTGAAATCACTCCAGTCTCACAGAAAATCGATAGGTTAATCAAGCGCAGTGAGGATGGTGATATAAAGATTCCAGTCTTTCAACGAGGATATGTTTGGAACCAAGAGCAAGTCATTGATCTACTTGATAGTATTAGGCTCGACTATCCCATTGGTAGTAGCTTGCTATGGAACTCGAATGAAAGACTCCAATCAACAAGAAATATAGCTGGATTTCCTTTACCGGATAGAGCTGAGAGGAATAGGGATAGGGAATAAGAAATAGGACTCACGCGCAGAAATTTTGAATATCCTTTCGGACTCAACTCTCATAAAGTCTTTGAAGGCAGCGACCGACTACGACCTCTCGCTGGCAGATTGGCTTGATTCTCACGCTGGGCGTGGCGGTGAACAATCGCGTCTGACAATTTAAGCGAAATATCTAAGATTTGCCAGCAAAATAACGACAATCTTTAATATGGCTCAGTCCACGGCTTCGTTTAAGTTGTGACAATGATCACAGAGGTTGATGATCGCGATCGCTTCTCCCGTCTCCTTCCACAGACATACTTAAAGGGACTCAACTTTTATAGCCGAGTCATCAACAGGGAACACACGACTAGCCGACAGGTTTCTTACGAGACTGTCGGTTTTTTGTTGCAATGCCATAATTATCTCAGATTCAGTCGGCGATTCCATTAATTTGCATATGGCTGAGCAGCCAATTGGCGATCGTAGCGCGGCGGGTTTTACGGGGCACGAGTTCACCGACGGTATACCCTTGAAAACCAAGCTTCTCTTTGAGGAGCTGCTTGTTTTCTGCTGGGATCGATCGCGTCAACTTTACGGTCGGAGGACGATTTTCGATAAAATCAGGTGGCTCAGGATAAGCCTCCTGCCAATCCAATGCAACTGAACTCGCATCCCAGGCTCCAGTCGCTTCATCCTGACGATAGCCCAAACAGTGCCACACTAAGCGATTTGCGGTAGTATCATCGATTTCATCTTTCAGAATCGCCCAGACAGTTGCGGTCGTTAATAAAGGGAGATCAAGCATAACAGCGGCAGGGTTGAGTAATAGGTTTGGATAGCCTCTAGAATTCTAGAGAGATGCGCGCCTTGATTCAAGGTACTGCACCCTCCCCTCTTCTCACTTCAGATCCCTTAGTGAAGCCTCGACCCTACTTATGGAATTAGTTCGTGCCCATCTATGGATTGCTGGGCGAGTGCAGGGAGTGGGCTATCGCTTCTCAACTCAAGATGTCGCGATGCTCAATGGGCTGGCTGGCTGGGTCAAGAACTTGCCTGATGGTCGAGTAGAAGTGGTATTTGAGGGCGATCGCCCTGCGGTAGAAGATGTGATCAAATGGTGCCATCACGGTCCACCCCATGCCAGCATTACCACAGTGCTGGTAGAATACGAGCCACTGGAAGGGCTAAAAGGGTTTGAGATTCGCCAATCAAGAGGCTGAGGAAAGGAGAGGATCAGTCTAAAGCAAGCGATCGCTGCCTCAGCAATGCGTTAAAAATACGGTAAATATTGACGATGCTTTTCACCAGCGCATCCTTTATCTCAGATCTTGCACCAATCTCAAGAGCGGTCTTTTTCCACCAGGAAATGAATTTTCTGTCTTATAGCCAAAGTCTTCTAAAGAAAACTGGGTAAAGAGGTGAGTCCATTTCAATGGACTTGAGACGTTAGCCCGGAATTCATCTTAGGGCGATTATCGTCACAGGGGCAAGATGTCAGGCATCCTAAGCTGGCTTGCCATAGCCTTAACTGACTTTAATTGCACAGTTGATGAATGGGAGCATTAGCTGGCTAAATACTCTCCAATAGTAGCTTTGCGTTTGCGCAGCTTGCTCAAGGCTTCTCGCTCAATCTGACGAACCCGCTCACGGCTAATGTTTAGATAGTCGCCAATTTTTGCCAAAGTCAATGCCTGACCATCTTCCAACCCAAAACGCATAGTCAGCACTTGCCGCTGCTGGGGCGTTAGGTCTGACATTAAGCGCTCCAAATCCATCCGCAGAGAAGCCTGAAGCGTAAATTCTTCAGGCGATGCACCAGTATCTTCTAGGAGTTCACCCAGTTCAGTGTCTTGGTTGTCGCCTACGCGCAGATCGAGCGATAAAGGCACACGAGCTTGCTCTAAATAGTCACGGACTTGTTTAGGGGTTAGCTCTAACTCGGTGGCTAATTCAGTAGCCGTAGCCGCTCTCCCTAGCTGCTGAGACAACTGCCGCTGAGCTTTTTTAATCTTATTGAGTTTTTCGGTGATGTGAATGGGTAATCGGATGGTGCGCCCTTTTTCAGCGATCGCGCGAGTAATTGCCTGACGAATCCACCAATAAGCATAGGTCGAGAACCGATACCCTTTGGTTGGATCAAACTTTTCAACGCCACGCTGCATCCCAATCGTGCCCTCCTGGATCAGATCCAGCAAATCCACATTACGTTTTGTATACTTTTTGGCGACAGAAACCACGAGTCGAAGATTGGCTTCTACCATTTTGCGTTTGGCAGCTTCGCCTTCCGCGATCGCTTGTGTAAGATCCGTTTCTAGTATGTTGGCTTCCTGCGCCCATTCTTGCAGGGTGGGCGCATATTCCAAACGAGCAGCTAAAGCTTCTTTAATAATGTGAAGTGCTGATAGGCGTTGGACTTGCTTGCCCAACACGACTTCCTGTTCATGCGTCAGCAATGGAACACGACCAATCTCTCGTAAGTAGGTGCGAACCAAGTCGGATGAGGTCTGAGCGGTTTTCATAACGCTACCTGAAGATGAGAAGAGTAAATGGAGATTGAATCTAGGAGTAGTGAACCCCAATTTGAAAAACAGGTGCTAAATGGCGACCCACTCAACAAATGATGATTGGCTAAACCATCATTTGCCAAAGCGAATGAACTTGCTATGAGATCTATTTTTCGTTAAATCGAACAGGAATGGCGATCGCAGCAGGCTGTTGAACTACCAAAAGACGCAAAGACACGACCATACTGGCGGTTGCAGCAAGTGCTAGAGCAAAATCGAAGGCTAGAGTAGATAAAGTTTCCATAAGGTTTAAAGAAATTTTTGATTGAGTATATTAACTATTGTATCTTTTCTGAGCGACATTCTTACACTAAATGAGAGATAGTTTCTAATTTAAATGAAAAGCTTTAGAAGAAGTGAGTTCAACAGACCTATAGAAAGATTACCCGCAATCCTCTCTGATAAATGCATCCTGGGAAACAAAATAGGCTAGCTTTAACTTCTTGTGTTTAAGCTTGCACAAAGCGATCTCGCATCGTCTCTTTACAAAAAGTTAGCCTGCTCTCAGCAAAGTTTAATTTCTTTAATATTCCCTTTCAGCAGTGTGTCTTTAAGCGGTCTGTATGGTGTAGTTGAGAGTATGCTTCCGGATCGGATAGGAAAAAATAACTGTCAGGGCTGTGGCTTATGGGTTAGCAGAATCTTAAATCGCGGCGAAATCTGCCCTGACAACAGCAGTGTTTTTAAGCTCCCAGAAATCTCCTTATTCTTAGGATGGTTCAATTGTCGGTGAACAGCAGTACTTTTGCTTCTTCCTTTGAACAGATTTCTATTGGAAACCACTTGAGAATGAAACTCTGACTCAGCCAATCTCAACTCAAGGGGATAACCAAAATAGCGTAAATGTCAAATTTTAGCAAAGATATTCTTGCAGCGCTTTGACCGCAAGGGGCTGAGATTGCAGCGATTGAATGGCGGCAGCGGTTGCTTTAGCTCCTGCCATGGTCGTGACAATCGGGATTTTATAGGTGAGCGCAGTCCGGCGAATCGTGCGACCATCGGCTCTGGCTTCTTCTCCGGTAGGAATATTCATAATGAGTTGAATTTGCCCATTCTTAATCCAATCCGCAATATTGGGTCGCCCTTCATGTAGCTTAAACACCAGATCAACCTCTAATCCATGATCGATAAGGACGCGCCGTGTGCCCTCGGTGGCGATGATATGAAACCCTAACCCGATCAGGTCTTTGACGATGGGCACCACCGCATTTTTATCGCGATCGCTCATGGAGACAAACACCGTGCCCTTCAGTGGGAGGCGCTGACCTGCCGCCAGTTCTGCCTTGGCATAAGCGGTGCCAAAATCAGCATCAATGCCCATGACTTCACCTGTCGAGCGCATCTCTGGTCCTAACACTGGGTCAGTGCCAGAGAATTTTTCAAAGGGCAACACGGCTTCTTTGACTGAAATGTGGCTAGGGATGACTTCTTCTGTGTAGTCTAAGTCTGCCAATGTTTTGCCAGACATGACGCGGGCTGCCATCTTTGCGAGGGGAACCCCAATTGCCTTGGAAACAAAAGGTACGGTGCGCGAAGCGCGGGGATTTGCCTCTAGGATGAAAACCGTTTCGCCCTGACAAGCAAATTGAATGTTCATTAGCCCAATCACCTTCAGCGCTTTTGCCAGTCCGATTGTCCAAGTGCGAATTTGATCCAGCACCGCAGGGCTGAGGGACACGGAGGGCAAGGAACAGGCAGAGTCGCCAGAGTGAATCCCGGCTTGCTCAATGTGTTCCATGATGCCACCAATCACGACATTTCCGGTGGCATCGGCGATCGCGTCCACATCCACCTCGATCGCGTTTTCTAAATATTGGTCGATCAGAATTGGATGATCCGGCTCCACCTGCACCGCGTAGGTCATGTAGTGCTTCAGTTCAGTATCGGAGTAGACGATTTCCATTGCCCGACCGCCTAGGACGTAGCTAGGGCGCACCACCACGGGATAGCCGATCCGGTGAGCCACCGCCAGGGCTTCCTCCGTGCTGCGAGCAAGCCCATTGTTCGGTTGGCGAATGTCAAGCTGGCGCAGGATTTTTTCAAAGCGCTCTCGGTCTTCTGCCACGTCGATTGAGTCCGGTGAAGTTCCCCAAATTTTGGTTTTAGGAGCATCACCCGTGATCCCTTCTAGATATTTTTGCAGCGGCAATGCTAGTTTCAGCGGCGTTTGCCCACCAAACTGAATAATGATGCCTTCAGGATTTTCGGCTTCGATGATGTTTAGCACATCCTCTTTCGTGAGTGGCTCAAAGTACAGGCGATCGCTGGTGTCATAGTCAGTAGAAACGGTTTCAGGATTGGAGTTAACCATAATAGTTTCAAAGCCATCTTCCTGCAACGAAAAAGAAGCATGACAGCAGCAGTAGTCAAATTCGATCCCTTGACCAATCCGGTTGGGTCCGCCGCCTAGGATGATCACCTTGCGCCGGGTCGATGGCAAAATTTCGTTTTCTTCTTCGTAGGTTGAGTAATAGTAAGGAGTTAGCGCTTCAAACTCGGCGGCGCAGGTATCCACAGTCTTGTAAACCGGAATCACACTCAAGCCCTTGCGGTAGGCGCGCACTTCGTCTTCCGTAGTTTTAGTGGCAAAGGCAATCTGGCGATCGCTAAAACCCTGCCGTTTAACATCCAGCATTTGCTCTTTGGTCAGGCTTTTGAGCGCAGTCCGCTTGAGGAATTTTTCGGTTTCTAAGATCGCCTGCAACTTATCTAAAAACCAGGGATCGATCGCGCTTAGCTCATAAATTTCTTCCGCCGTCATGCCCATCAAAAAGGCATGGCGCACGGTAAAAATCCGGTCTGGATGCGGGGTGCGTAGCCCTGCTCGAATATGCTCCAAACTGGGTAATTTCTCCTGCTTATCGCAGCCCCAACCTGCACGACCCGTCTCCAGCGATCGCAGCGCTTTTTGAAACGATTCTTGAAACGTGCGCCCGATCGCCATCGCTTCACCCACAGATTTCATTTGCGTGGTTAAGGTCGGCGTGGCATCGGGAAATTTCTCAAAGGCAAACCGAGGAATTTTGGTGACGACGTAATCGATCGACGGCTCAAAGCTAGCGGGCGTTTTCTTCGTGATGTCATTGGGAATTTCATCCAGCGAGTAGCCCACCGCCAGTTTCGCCGCAATTTTGGCGATCGGAAAGCCCGTTGCCTTCGATGCCAGAGCCGAACTACGAGACACACTAGGGTTCATCTCAATCACAATGAAATCGCCCGTATCGGGATTAACGGCAAACTGAATGTTGGAGCCGCCTGTTTCCACGCCAATCTCGCGAATGATTTTGATCGACGCATCGCGCAACCGCTGATATTCCTTATCGGTCAGGGTTTGGGCAGGCGCAACCGTAATCGAATCGCCCGTGTGAACGCCCATCGGATCTAAGTTTTCGATCGAGCAAATAATCACCACGTTATCTGCCAAATCCCGCATCACCTCTAGCTCATATTCTTTCCAGCCGAGTAGCGATTTCTCAATCAAGATTTGAGATACGGGACTGGCATCAATCCCCGATGTGGCAATTTCCTCAAATTCTTCCTGGTTGTAGGCAATGCCGCCCCCCGTACCGCCCATGGTAAAAGCCGGACGAATAATCAGCGGGTAGCTGCCAATTTGGCGACCCACTTCCCGCGACTCTTCTAACGTCGTTGCTAACCCTGATGGACAAACAGGCACGTCAATTCGCGCCATTGCCTCTTTGAATAGCTTGCGATCTTCTGCCATTTCGATCGCAGGTAGCTTCGCCCCAATCAGTTCCACATTGTATTTTTCCAATGCGCCGCTCTTCGCCAGAGCCACCGCCAAGTTGAGCGCTGTCTGTCCACCCATCGTTGGCAAGAGTGCGTCGGGGCGCTCTTTTTCAATAATCTTCTCAACAATTTCTGGGGTCAATGGCTCAATATAGGTGCGGTCTGCTGTGTCTGGGTCAGTCATGATGGTGGCTGGGTTGGAATTGACCAACACCACTTCATAGCCTTCATCTCGCAGCGCCTTACACGCTTGAGTGCCGGAGTAGTCAAACTCGCAGGCTTGCCCAATTACAATGGGACCGGAGCCAATCAGCAGAATTTTGTGGAGATCATTACGGCGGGGCATAGTCAAACAATCCAAGAAATTCCCACACATTGTAAAGGAAAGCTCACACTAGATTGGTACTGATTTAACTAATCCCAAGTTTTTTTGACGAATTCGCTCTAAATCCCTTAAGTAGCGTGCAGGGAAATTGCGATTGTCACGCGCCTGATTCATTCAGTCTTTAAACAAAACGCGATGTGCGACTTTCCTGAAACAGCGCAAAGACTACCCTCACCCTAGCCCTCTCCCAATGGGCTATCCGTTAGGCAGAAGTAGGTAAAAGCAGGACTGGACTTGAGTTTTTGGGAGTAGGTGTGGGATTATATGAGTCAGTTTAGCTGAAGAGGACAAATCAATGAGCGATTGGGTCAGCTAAGAAGT